>NZ_JAYGHD010000015.1:0-47306 GCF_034932245.1 Nostoc sp. UHCC 0251 | reverse complement strand
TTCCCCTACACCCAACACCCAATACCCTACCCCCGCCCCAACGGGGCTGGTGAATCTTTAGCAACTTTCTGCTGACCAGTGACCAAAAATAGGGAAAGGACAAGAAGAGCGGGAAGATTTCCCTCTGTGCGCGTCTGCCTTCTTGGCGCGTTAGGTGTTCTTTATAGACCTCTGCCCAATTTACCGTGTCCCCGTACCCTCTTAAATAATCACCAATGGCTAATAGTTAATAACTAAAGATAAAATGGTGAAGCCTCAAAGGACAGCTTTTGTCCATCGCCTAGAACTTTACCTGCCACTATGTCTGTTAATTCCAAGTTATACGAAGGCAAAGCCAAAATTCTCTATACAACCGACGATCCTGAAGTCTTGTTGGCCGATTTTAAAGACGACGCCACGGCATTTAACGCCCAAAAACGTGGCAGTATTCAAGAAAAGGGAAAAATTAATTGTAGCATTTCTAGTCAGCTTTTTAAACAGCTAGAGGCAAATGGTATAAAGACTCACTTTATCGACAGCCCTACCCCGAATCAGATGCGGGTGAAGGCAGTAAAGATTTTACCCTTAGAAGTAGTTATTAGAAATATTGCTGCTGGTAGTCTGTGTCAGCAAACTGGCTTACCAGTGGGTACAATTCTAAAACAGCCTTTGGTAGAGTTTTATTACAAAAACGATCAGTTAGGAGATCCTTTGCTTACACGCGATCGCCTGTACCTGCTAAAGCTAGCTACTGCGGAACAAGTAGACGCAATTACACATCTTGCATTGCAAATCAACGAATTTCTCCAGAACTTTTGGCAGCGATGCGGCATTACCCTAGTAGACTTCAAACTAGAGTTTGGTTTGGATTCACAGCAGCAGTTGCTCTTGGCAGACGAAATTAGCCCCGACACCTGCCGTTTGTGGGATACCGCCGAAGAGGACTCAAGCCGCCGGATAATGGACAAAGACCGCTTTCGCCGAGACTTAGGAAATGTAGAGGATGCCTACCAGGAGGTTTTACAACGCGTGCTAAAAGCAGTAGAAACTACAAATTGAACAGGTAAAAGCTAAAAGTAAGAAGGAATTATATTTGCCTTTTGCCTTGTAAAGTAAAAAAGCAAAAGAAAAAAATTATGTTTTGAGTTTTACCTTTGGCATAAGGGCATTATTGCCTTGTGACGGTGTGTGTGGTCGTGAAGAGGAATTATAAGTAAAATGCGTTTATCTCCCGTATTGCTGGCAGCAGTAGCAATCACAGTCCCTTTGGGCGGTTCATTGAGTGCAAATGCAGAAACCGCCAACAGTTCAAAACAGACAACAGAAGTTTTGACACTAGAAACAAATCAGCAGCCAGAAAAGGACAAAGGTCAGATTGACCCTAGTAAAAGTTTAGAATCTCGACCTAATCTCACAGGGGTTATGGAAGCGGGTAAATCCCGCATTGTTGCAGTTTACCCTGCCAATCCAGCAGCGATGCCTGCGGTGGTCACTGAGCGACTTGCCTTGAGCGAAGTCGAAAGGAGCCGAAGTGCGGGCTACGCGTACGCAACCCCAGAGGTAATAGTGCCAACCTCCACAACGCCAAAAACTGCACAGACCCCTCAAATAAATCCCACCAGCCCTACTCAACAGCCCTCTCCGGCTCCAGACATCCCACCGCCAGAAATTCAACAACCAACGGTTTCCCCTACTCCTGAGACTACTCCTGTCCCAGAAAATGTCAATCCACCGACAACGGAACCCTTATTACCCACAACTCCAGAACCATCAACCACTCCTGAACTTCCATTTCCAGGTGGTCAACAACGAACACCTGCCCCAAGCCCAGATACTACTCCCACTCCGCAGAATGTTAACCCGCCAACAACTCCGGGAGATACTCAACCCAACACAACCCCAGAAGCCAATGACCCCCGCGTACTGGTGTCGGAAGTAGTAATTAGATCGCAAGCTGGGCAACTATCACCAGAACTGGAAAACCAAGTTTACAGAGTAATTCGTACCCAACCAGGACGAACAACAACCCGTAGCCAACTGCAAGAAGATATTAACGCCATCTTTGGTACTGGCTTCTTCTCCAACGTGCAAGCAGCGCCAGAAGATACCCCCTTGGGAGTGCGGGTGAGCTTTGTGGTACAACCTAACCCCGTCCTGAGCAAAGTTGAAGTGCAAGCCAATCCTGGCACTGGTGTTGCTTCTGTACTCCCAGCAAATACTGTGGATGAAGTATTTAAGGATCAGTATGGCAGAATCCTCAACTTGCGTGACTTGCAAGAAGGCATCAAGCAGTTAAACAAGCGGTATCAAGACCAAGGTTACGTACTAGCCAACGTGATTGGAGCGCCACAAGTTTCTGAAAACGGGGTTGTTACCTTACAAGTAGCAGAAGGTGTAGTAGAGAATATTCGAGTCCGGTTCCGCAATAAAGATGGTCAGGAGACAGACGAGAAAGGACAACCAATTCGGGGACGGACACAGGATTACATCATTACGCGAGAAGTGGAGTTGAAGCCAGGACAAGTATTCAATCGCAACACAGTGCAAAGAGACTTACAGCGAGTGTATGGACTAGGACTGTTTGAAGATGTGAATGTCTCCCTTGATCCTGGTACTGACCCTAGCAAAGTAGACGTAGTAGTGAATGTAGCTGAACGCAGCAGTGGTTCGATTGCAGCTGGGGCAGGGATTAGTTCTGCTAGCGGACTTTTTGGAACAGTTAGCTATCAACAGCAAAACCTGAACGGTAGAAACCAAAAACTGGGAGCAGAAGTACAGGTGGGAGAACGAGAACTGCTGTTTGATGTGCGGTTTACAGACCCCTGGATTGCTGGAGATCCTTACCGGACTTCCTACACAACCAATCTTTTTCGGCGCAGTTCCATTTCGTTGATTTTTGATGGCAAAGATCAAGATATTAGGACATTCCAAGAAGGGCAAACGGATGATGGCGATCGCCCCCGCATTCTCCGTCTAGGTGGCGGTGTCACTTTTACCCGTCCCCTTTCCGCCAATCCTTATAAAAGTTCAGTATGGACAGCCTCAGCCGGTTTCCAGTATCAACGAGTTTCCGCCCGCGATCGCGATGGCGATCTCAAAAGAACAGGAGCGGTGTTTGACGATAACGGGAACCGCATCAGCGGCGAAATTCCACTTACCTTATCTAGCTCAGGTGAAGACGATTTGGTGCTATTGCAACTAGGCGCACAACGCGATCTCCGTAATAACCCGTTGCAACCCACTAGCGGTTCTTATCTCCGCTTTGGGGTAGATCAGTCTGTGCCTATAGGACAAGGCAACATTTTCCTGACCAGATTGCGGGGTAGCTACAGCCAATATTTACCCGTCCAATTGATTAGCCTTAGCAAAGGGGCACAAACTTTAGCATTTAATCTGCAAGCGGGAACCATTCTTGGTGACTTGCCTCCCTACGAAGCCTTTACCATTGGCGGTAGTAACTCCGTCCGGGGTTATGAGGAAGGAGCATTAAGTAGTGGACGCTCTTATGTGCAAGCATCAGTTGAGTATCGGTTCCCAGTTTTTTCAGTAGTCAGCGGCGCACTATTTTTTGATATTGGCAGTGACTTGGGAACTACTACCCAGCCCGCTGAAGTGCTCAATAAAAACGGGAGTGGCTACGGTTATGGTCTTGGCGTTCGCGTCCAGTCTCCACTGGGGCCAATTCGTATTGACTATGGTATCAACGATGACGGTGATAGTCGGATTAACTTCGGTATTGGCGAAAGGTTTTAATTTGTCATTAGTCATTGGTCATTGGTCATTAGTGAATCACAAAGGACAAATGACAATTAACTTTTCTAGATTAGCTTGCTAATTTTTACATTTACCTCAATACTGTTCCGATAAAGGGATTAATGACATTTTCAGGGGAATATCAGGGATTCTACCAAAACAGGCGATGAACAATACTAAAAGAAATATACTGACTTTTAGACTATGCAACACCACACTCTAGCAGCCGAAATCACCCAAACAGGTGTAGGACTGCATAGCGGTGTGAGTACCCAAGTGCGGATACTACCGGCTGAGGCAGGAAGTGGACGCTACTTTGTGCGGGTGGATTTACCGGATTTGCCGATCATTCCAGCCCAAGTTGCAGCAGTTAGTCACACTGTTCTTTCAACTCAGTTGGGCAAAGGCGAAGTATATGTCCGCACCGTAGAACATTTGTTGGCAGCACTTTCGGGTATGGGTGTGGATAATGCCCGGATTGAAATTGATGGTCCAGAAGTTCCACTTTTAGATGGTTCAGCAAGTGTATGGACAACCAACATTGCTCAAGTTGGATTAGTACCACAACCCGTTAACAACCAAGTTCCTTTGGTTGTTACAGAACCAATATGGGTTTATCAAGGCGATGCCTTTGTATGTGCCCTCCCAGCACCAGAAACCCGTTTTAGTTACGGTATTGATTTTGACCTGCCCGCTATTGGTAATCAGTGGCACAGTTGGTTACTAACCGCTGAATTAGAAAACGCTTCTGCTAGCTTTGCTACGGAAATCGCTCCTGCCCGCACTTTTGGGTTACTGCATCAAATTGAACATTTACAAAAAACAGGGTTAATAAAAGGTGGCAGTTTGGACAATGCACTCGTTTGCGGGTCAGAAGGCTGGCTAAATCCACCATTAAGATTTGCAAATGAGCCAGTCCGTCATAAAATTTTGGATTTAGTAGGAGATTTAAGTTTACTAGGAGCTTTTCCTAGTGCTCATTTCTTAGCATATAAAGCCAGCCACAATTTACACATTCAACTGGCTCAGAAAATTTTAGATTTTGGATTTTAGATTTTAGATTTGCTCCAAAGTTTACAATCCAAGATGATTAAGGCTTTCTATATACGCCTGCCTACTCAACTTTCAGATAAAAAATTAACCACACGGCCAATGTCAATTCTCACTGAAGTTAATACCATCGATACGACCACACCTACATCTACCGAACCACAGGCTATAAATGAGACTACAATCATATCTGAGATTAAAACAACTTTTACATCTGAAGAAATTCAGAAATTGCTACCCCACCGCTACCCATTTTTACTTGTAGACAAAATAATTGACTACGTTCCAGGTAAAAAAGCTGTTGGCGTTAAAAATGTCACTATCAACGAACCCCATTTTCCAGGACATTTCCCAGGACGTCCACTGATGCCAGGGGTGCTAATTGTCGAAGCAATGGCACAAGTTGGAGGCATTGTTCTAACTCAAATGTCTTCGGTAGAAGGCGGATTATTCGTCTTCGCTGGTATCGATAAAGTTCGCTTTCGCCGCCAGGTCGTACCGGGGGATCAGCTAGTAATAACGGTGGAACTGTTATGGGTAAAACAACGTCGTTTCGGTAAGATGCAAGGTCGTGCCGAAGTCGACGGTCAACTTGCTTGTGAAGGGGAATTAATGTTTTCTCTAGTTAATTAAAAGTTTGCTTTCGTGGTATTGGCATAGCCGTGAAATGCCCTTACTGAATCCTGAAAAAGGATCGCAGTTAAAAAAAATCCACTACAGCATCTGAATAATTTCTTGATTTTCGACGCCCTCTTTACGAGACGCACTCACGAACACACTTAACTTGCTTTGCCCGACACTTTCGTTCACTGAAATACTTAACGCTCAACAATGCCAGTCGCTTCAATGGGACGGCAGTCAGTATAACTCTCTTAACCAGGGTAACGCACTGCTTTAAAAACCCCACCCGGCGCTGGCTTATCAAGACAGTTCTGGAGATTCACCCTTGAAAACGCTAATTCATCCAACTGCTGTAATTCATCCGAAATCGGAACTCCACCATACAGTGCAAGTCGGTGCCTATGCTGTGATTGGAGAGCATGTCAAAGTGGGCCCTGAAACAATAATCGGCGCTCATGCCGTGCTAGAGGGGCCTTGTGAAATTGGGGCGCAAAATCAGATTTTTACAGGTGCAGCCATCGGCATGGAACCCCAGGATCTCAAGTTTGTGGGAGAACCAACCTGGGTCAAAATTGGTGATAACAACTTGATTCGTGAGTACGTTACCATTAACCGCGCTACTGGGGCTGGTGAAGCAACAGTAATTGGTGATGGTAACTTGCTGATGGCTTATGTCCATGTAGCTCATAACTGCGTGATTGAAGACCAGGTAGTGATTGCTAACTCTGTGGCGTTGGCGGGTCATGTGCATATAGAGTCACGCGCTAGGCTCAGTGGGGTTTTAGGTGTCCATCAATTTGTGCATATTGGTAGACAGGCAATGGTGGGAGGCATGGCACGGATTGACCGGGATGTGGCCCCATATATGCTAGTCGAGGGAAATCCAGCACGGGTGCGAACCCTCAACCTTGTGGGACTCAAGCGCTCTGGTATGGACTCAGCAGATTTGCAAATGCTGAAAAAAGCCTTCCGCATTCTCTACCGTTCTGATTTGTCCTTTAAAGATGCTTTGGAACAACTGGAACTGTTGGGGGATAGCGAAGAATTGCAACATCTGCGCCGCTTCCTGCTACTTTCTCAAATGCCAGGAAGACGTGGCTTGGTTCCCGGTAAGAACAAAAAAGGCGCGAGTGATGAATCGTGAGATGTGAAATAGTAGTTAGGAGTTATGAATTAAATTTTGAACTCCTAACTACTCACTCCTAATTTTTACTAATTACCAATTATCAAATGCGGATATTTATCAGCACTGGCGAAGTATCTGGCGATTTACAAGGATCGCTGCTAATTACAGCGCTGAAGCGCCAAGCTGTGGCGATTGGGTTGGAATTAGAGATTGTAGCGCTGGGTGGCGAAAAAATGTTAGAGGCTGGGGCAACTCTGCTGGGAAATACCAGTAGTATTGGCTCAATGGGTATTCTAGAAGGGCTGCCTTATATTTTACCGACTCTCCGGGTGCAACGTCAGGCGATCGCTTCTCTAAAACAAAATCCACCTGATTTAGTGGTGCTGATCGATTATATGAGTCCGAATCTGGGAATTGGGACTTATATGAAACGAGAGTTACCAGATGTGCCTGTGGTATATTACATCGCTCCCCAAGAATGGGCTTGGTCAATCAGTTTGCGTAACACTAACCGGATTGTTGGCTTTACAGATAAGCTGTTGGCAATTTTCCCACAAGAAGCCCATTACTTTCGCCAGCAAGGGGCAAAAGTTAGTTGGGTAGGACATCCCTTGGTTGACCGAATGCAGGACGCTCCCACTCGGGAAGCAGCGCGTGCAACATTGGGAATTGCACCAGAACAAATTGCGATCGCACTCCTCCCCGCCTCTCGCCGCCAAGAACTAAAATATCTTTTACCAGTTATTTTTCAAGCTGCCCAAACTATTCAAGCTAAATTACCTGAAGCTCATTTCTGGATTCCCCTATCTCTGGAAGTCTATAGACAGCCAATAGAGGAGGCTATTAAGCGTTACGGTTTGAGGGCTACAGTTCTATCAGGTCAACAAAAGGAAGTTTTTGCTGCGGCTGATTTAGCCATTAGCAAGTCTGGTACTGTTAACCTAGAACTTGCTCTGTTAAATGTGCCGCAAGTTGTAGTTTACCGCCTAAGTCCGCTGACTGCTTGGATAGCTCGTAAAATCCTCAAAGGTTCTGTAACCTTTGCATCGCCACCCAATTTAGTAGTGATGAAGCAGATTGTGCCAGAATTTTTACAAGAGGAAGCCACAGCAGAGAATATTATCCAAACAGCGATGGAACTGCTACTCAATTCCCGTTGCAGAGAGCAAACTTTGGCAGATTATGAGGAAATGCGGCAAAGTTTAGGAGAAGTTGGCGTGTGCGATCGCGCTGCTCAAGAGATTTTGCAAATGCGACCAAATAATTCGTAGTTCGTAATGACGCTCGCGGACTCGCTACCGCTACGCTAACGTAATTCGTAATTAAAAATAGAGAATCAATCAGTTTATTTATGAATAAAATAAGTATAAAGCACCTGTTTTTGCCAGAAGCCGCATTTTTCATAGGGTAATTACGAATTACGAATTAGAAATTACGAATTAGATTGGGGTGTCATGGCTTATGAGATGAAAAAACAAAGAGCGATCGCAGTTGATTTGTTCGCTGGCGCGGGCGGTATGACTCTTGGCTTTGAGCAAGCTGGTTTTGATGTGCTAGCGTCTGTGGAGATTGACCCCATCCACTGTGCAACACATGAGTTTAACTTTCCTTATTGCTCAGTGTTATGTAAAAGTGTTGTGGATACAACCGGGGAAGAAATTAGGAATCGATCTGAGATTGGCGATCGCGAAATTGATGTGGTAATTTGTGGTTCACCATGTCAAGGTTTTTCTCTAATTGGTAAACGAGTTGTAGATGATCCACGAAACTCTTTAGTGTTTCACTTTCATCGGCTGGTTTTTGAGCTAAAACCAAAGTTCTTTGTAATGGAAAATGTCCGGGGGATCACAGTTGGCGAACATAAACAAATTCTCCAAAACTTAATTAGCGAGTTTAAAATTTACGGCTATAAAGTAGAAGAAAATTACCAAGTTCTCAACGCTGCACATTACGGAGTACCACAGTCCCGTGAGAGATTATTTCTCATAGGTGCAAGGGAGGATGTAGAGTTACCGAAATATCCTCAGCCAATTACTAAACAAGCATTACCAAATAACTTAACTTCTAAAAAAAAATCTGAGATCCCATTGAGTCCTACAGTATGGGATGCAATTGGAGATTTACCTAAAATAGAAAACTATCCAGAGTTACTAATAAGAGATTGGGTTGTAGCAGAATACGAAAAGCCTAGCAACTATGCTCTTATACTTCGTGGTATTAAATATATAGATGATGATTATTCGTACAAACGGGAATATGATTTGCGAATACTTTCTTCAAGTTTAAGAACAAAACATTCTGCGGAAACTATTCAACGTTTTCAGGATACTCAACAAGGCGAGAGAGAAAAAATTAGTCGTTTTTATAAGCTGCATCCTGCTGGTGTCTGTAATACTTTAAGAGCGGGAACAGACAAGTATAGGGGTTCTTTCACATCTCCTAGACCGATTCATCCATTTACGCCGCGCTGTATTACAGTCAGGGAAGCGGCAAGATTGCATTCTTACCCAGATTGGTTTAGATTTCATATAACTAAATGGCATGGATTTCGGCAAGTTGGTAACTCTGTACCACCGTTGCTAGCAAAGGCTGTGGCAGCAGAAATTATTCGCAGTATGAATATATCGCCTTTTAAGCCGAGTTTCCGATATAAGTTGGGAGAGGAGAAGCTATTACAATTTAATATGTCGCAAGCAGCACAATATTATCAAATGTAAGATAATTTCTGCATTTTCTTTCAACCAGAATTTACTATTACCCTTGATTCTTAAGTTGACAACTTGACGGATTAAACTCTCAATTGCACCACTACCAATAGGTAGTTTTTGAGTTATGACTTTAGCATAATTTAAACGCCTTTCACGATAGGCACGTAAAAGGTAATTTCTCTATATTACCATAGTTTTACAACGTTCGCCCGTAGCTTCAAAGATAAATTCATCCATCTGCCTAATTATAGTCATGGCATTACTTTTTTTTAAAGTTCTCCGTGCTTTTTTAAACCAATTATTCCGATCCTTCTCATCACTAAAAGCGACATCAGCAAATTTATGTAGTCGCTCAGTAACATAGTAAAAATCAAATAATTGATAAGTGGCATCAGGAGATTTTAACTTCTTTAAAAGAGGAGGAATATGTTTCCAAATCCATTCAGCACCGTCAGCAATTAATAAAACTTGTTTTGCTTGACTAATTCCCAAACTAATCAGATGCATTTCTAAAATTGGTAAAAAGCCTTTATAGTCTTCATAAGTGCCATCATTTACAATCTTTATTTCGCCATTTCTAACTTTTTTACCCTGTTCATCAACCACATAAATTGTTAATAACTTTGGCTCAACCCATTCCCCTATAAAGCCATGCTTGTTTGTTTTGGGATTTTTTCTACCTTTTTTATTAATCCTAATTCTACTCCTGCCACCATCTACAGCAATTACAACTCTCTGGTCTTTAAGTATATTCCCATCAGGTAATTTACCTTGTTGCAAGTTAGATATTTTAGTTTGACATAAATCAATACCGATTTGACCAAATTTATATGTCAATCTTTTTTGGTAGTAGGTTGTATCTTCTAAGCAATATTGCTGTAAATTTTGTATAAAATACTAAATATATACGTAAGAGTTTATTAGCGATCGCTCTCCAGGTGGGGTCATCTCACAAAATCGCATTGCTCCCAAACAGTTCGTAATGAGGCGGTGACAGTACCGCAGTTGGTAGAAAATATTTACCGTAATCAAGGTAATCAAGGAAAATTCCGTCAATTACTGAATAATTTGGTGTTTCTGGTTGCTGACGATGCCACTCGTGATGAGGAAGTTTAAGAGCTAAAGCTCCAACTTAGAGGATGTCTACTCTAGTCTACCTCTAGCCATAAGAAATCTCTTGAAGGCGATCGCAATATCTACCCTCAAGAGTTATGTTCCAACTTTGTTAATTAATTCCCAACTTTCTTATTCCTCTACAATAAAAACTCCTGTAGATGCTTACATATACACCCACAGGAAGAATTGTACAACTGTATAACTTTTTTATTTGTTATACGACTTTTTTATTGTTGTACAAGAGGTTAAAGAAGAATTTATAGACTATTCCACCGTTACAGATTTGGCCAAATTTCTTGGCTGATCGACATCCAAACCGCGACGGGCGGCAATATGATAAGCCAATAATTGCAAAGGAACTACTGTCAGAATCGGAGAAAGTAACTCTTCTACATGAGAGACGGGAAGAAGATCGTTAAAGATTTCCGCAGCTTCGCCATCGTTGACGGGAGTCACGCCAATTAACCGAGAATCTCTGGCTTTAGCTTCTTGGGCATTAGAAATAACTTTTTCGTAAACACTACCAGGAATTGCGATCGCAACTACAGGTACTTTCGCATCTAATAGTGCGATCGGGCCATGTTTCATCTCTCCAGCCGGATACCCTTCGGCGTGAATGTAGCTGATTTCTTTTAATTTCAAAGCCCCTTCCAAAGCAATAGGAAAGTTAATTCCCCTTCCCACAAAAATGAAATCTTTGGTTTCAGCAAATTCATGGGCTAGCTGTTCGGTTAAACGTTCCTGAGTTTCTAAAGTTGCCTCAATTTCTTTGGGAATCTGCCGCAACCCATTAATAATTTTCTCTAACGTGTCTTTTGAAACTGTCTGGCGACGAGCCGCTAAATCCAATGCCAAAGCATAAAACGCCATCAGTTGGGCGGTAAAAGTTTTTGTCGCAGCTACTCCAATTTCGATTCCCGCTAGGGTACTGATGACATGCGGTACCATATCACCAAGGCTACTTTCGGGGCGATTGGTAATGCCCAGTAGTCGCCCTTGATATTGGGGTTCTTTCCCCTGGCGACGTTCTTTTTCCATTGCCAAAGCTGCTAGAGTATCAGCCGTTTCACCTGATTGGGTAACGCCAATGATCAACGTGTTAGCCGTCATAGGTGATGGTGCATAGCGATACTCAGAAGCATAATGTACCTGAGTTGAAATTCCTGCTAATTGTTCGATTAAATATTTTCCGATTAATGCTGCGTGCCAACTCGTACCACAGGCGACGATCTGAATTTGTTCTAAATTGTTGTATAAATCCGCAGGTAAACCAAGATTTATCGGCGATTCGCTAGATTCTCCAAAATTATTAAAGTAAGCGTCTAAACTAGCTCTTACTACCCCTGGTTGCTCATGGATTTCTTTGAGCATGAAGTGTTTGAATCCCTGCTTTTCTACCAATGCAGGATTGAAGTTGAGCAGCCTGGGTTGTTTTTTCAACCTGTCGCCAGCAAAATTGTAAATCTCAACGCCCAAAGGAGTGAGGCGGGCAATTTCGCCATTTTCTAAAGGTAGCACTGCACGAGTGTAAGCAACGATCGCAGGCGTGTCAGACGCACAAAAGAACTCCCCTTGCCCAAAACCAATTACCAAAGGCGCTTGCTGGCGAACAACAATCAATTCATCGGGGTAGTCAGCAGAAATAACTGCGAGTGCAAATGCCCCGCGCAAGCGGTTAACGGCTTGGCGAATTGCCTCTAGGAAGGGGGATGAGGAAGATGGGGGAGATGAGGGGGGAAAATTCTTTAAAAATTCGGCTATAAGATGGGGAATTACTTCTGTATCAGTTTCAGAAAGAAACTGGTGTCCTTTTCCTTTGAGTTCCTCGCGTAACTCGCGGTAGTTTTCGATAATGCCATTTTGCACCACCGCCACTCGCTTTGCCGTATCCAAATGAGGATGGGCGTTGTACTCTTCTGGTTTACCATGAGTTGCCCAGCGTGTGTGACCAATACCAATTTGGGCAGGGGTTTCTATTTGTTCCAGTTTAGAACGCAGATTATGCAGTTTGCCCTTTGCCCGTACACAATTAACCTCACCTTCCCAAACAGTGGCGATTCCAGCCGAATCGTAGCCCCTGTACTCTAGTTTTTCCAGCCCAGCCAATAAAATGTCTGTCGCCGCTTGAGTGCCTATATATCCAACGATTCCGCACATTGTTCACACCACTTTTTTTCAGGATGATTAAATCCAGTATAGTTCTTAGCATAAACTCGACGTTTTGCAAAGAAAAAAGGGAGTAAATTACTCCCTCTACCACTAGGTATTGCTAAAGATGCTTGCTATTAAGAAACTTTAAAATTTTTGAACACTGAGTTCTGAGTTCTGAGTGCTGAGTGAAGAATCAAAAAATTATTTTTTTGATTTACTTCATTATTGTCTCAGGACTCAAGACCCAGAACTCAGCGAGAACTCTGAGCAAATCTCCCTTGGACACAAGGGAGACAAGGCAACAGTTCTGGAAGAACAGTTGGGCAGTAGACCCGCATTGCGATCAGAAGTTCGGTGACTTAGCACTGAGCTTTTTAGTAAGCCAGACCCATACTGCGAGTTGTTTCAGCGCCCAGGTAAACCCGGATGCTCAAAAAGTCGGTGGGACAAGCGGTTTCGCAGCGCTTACAGCCCACGCAGTCTTCTGTACGGGGTGAAGAGGCAATTTGAGCAGCTTTGCAGCCATCCCAAGGAACCATCTCCAGTACATCAGTAGGGCAAGCGCGGACGCATTGGGTGCAGCCAATGCAGGTATCGTAGATTTTTACGGTATGAGACATTGAAAAAACCGCTCCTTTCGAGGTGTTCTTCTCTGCGAAAGAATCATAATCAACGCATAGTTTACCGCAGTGGTTGATAGGCCGTAATCAAAAGGCTACATAACTTCAAACAATGTAATAAGCACCCTTGATAAGTTGTTTTTCCGAGATCATCCCTATTGCTTTATTAATTAGGACATCATAGGAGCGTATTTACCCCAGTGATATACCATAATGGGGTTGAATAGTAAAGACAAATGAAACAAAAGTCAATTTCCAAGACTAGATGCAGAAATTATCTATGGTATCTATTGATTGGCAACTATAGCAATCCTCCATTAATTGTGAGAAAACACTATATTTTGGAGTTTGTTAAAACCAAAAATTTGACAATAAATCGATAACTCAAATCATGCCTTAACATTGATAGGCTCTGCCGCAAGTCAAGAGGCAGCAAGCGCCCTATTAGGCATTCCCAGTTAGAGACTGGGAACGAGAGAAACGAGAGAATCTATAAAAGCTGTATATTTAACTTTTTAAATCTAGTAAAATCATAATTTTTACTTTTATATGTCAGAGTATTTCAGAAATTGCAAATTCATCAGTTATAGCAGCAATTTCTATTGGAATCTTTGCCTCATTAACTATCACTTTCAATTCTTGTTCTGGATTTTTAGTATCAGCCAATTTGTCTTTTGTATACTCAGTTTCTCGAATTTGTCGAGCAATACTTTCTAGTAGCCAAAGTTGCTCTTCCACAGACAAGGCACGGACGGAGCGCTCAATTTCTAGTAAATTCGGTGATATCATTTTGCTTCTGATTCTAAGCGGGACGTATTTTTCAAAGATATTATATTCAGTCTATCTGCTTAAGCTAGAGCATCGCACATTCTTTATCATTTTCCCCAAGCCTATCTTTTCACAAATCAAATGAGATTGCTATAAATAACTAGAAGCCAATTTTATGACTTTTTAATTAGGTATTACTGCTGAAGCAAAATGTACGCTAAACTGACTACATGAATTACGAAACAGCTCGGAAACTCCTCATAGATCAGACAATTACAACCGAGGAAAACCCAGATGCGCTGTTGACGCGTATGAAACAGGGGAAACCACCGGTACCCGGTCAGATCACCTCGATTTTGTTGGCATTGAAAGTGGTATTTGAAGCCCTCAAAGATGCAAAGAGCCTAGACCGGGAACTGGCTTTGGCCCTTTATCAGTTAAGCATTAAGGCCCAACAGCTATTTGCCGCAGGGCGTAAAGCCGGGGTTGATTGGCCACCACTACTGAAGGAAGATTTGCTACGAATTTCCTTAGCATCTGAAAGTATCTTTTCGGGTATATGGCAAACCCTTGCTCCTATGGGATTGGGGAAGCTATAGAACACCAATTCAGTAATATTTAAATGAGAAGGGATGAGGGAGCAGGGGGGCAGGGGAGCAGAGGAGCAGAGGGAGCAGGGGGGCAGGGGGAGAAGACAAATGACTAATGACTAATGACTAATGCCCATTACCGCACTTGCAGTTCATTTTCTAACTTATTGAGGTCAGTTTTGAGTAAAACCGTCATTTGACCGGTAAAAGCTTTGCCAGTCTTGGGTTGGGCAATTTCTACCCAATATACATAGCGATCGCCTACTCGTAATTCTCCCTTTAAAGCTTCCCGAATTGGAGTTTTGGCAAGACGCGCCGAGTTAACTACCTTTTGGTTAGGATACTGGTACACGACTTGGGCGCGATCGTAGTCTTGATAAATCTCTAAGCCATAAATCACCCGCAAGGATTCTTGGAGACGGGCAAATGTCATGCCGTTAATGGCATCATACATAGAAATACGCTCACTGCGGATTCTGCTACGGTCTTTGGAAAACTCCACTCTACCAGGGGGCAATACCGAGGCTTGAAAAGTGAATCGTTGAGCAGCAGTATCAGTCTTTTGCACAAATAATTGCTCCCCACTTCTGGGGCGAAGTGTAGGATGTGCTTTAATCCAAGTGCCTACTTCCTCTGTACTTTGCCCTGGTAAAGCATTGGCTTGAGAATCAAAAAGCGTTCCCACACACAGCCAGGGTGCAAGGGAAAAAGGCAAAATTAGACAGTTAAACAGAGATTTTTTGAGCATTTTGCTGTTCAGGACTTTCATGGAAATTTCCCCATTAGAGAGTAACCATAGTCTTCCCGTTTTTCAGCAAGATTATTTCAAGCGTCAACCCAACTTAAGACATCAGGGATATTACTTATCACGGCTTTATCATAGAAAAAGTAAACGAATAGAATTGTTATGAGCATTACGTTTAGCCCAGAGCAAAAACAGATAATTCAAACTTTGCTAGCTACAGCTTTTGATTTTGATTTCGAGAAACTGCTAGAACTTGTAAATCTTGCGCCACAAAGCCAGCGAGTTGGCATTTGAGATGGGTTACGGCGACAACCTTATCAAGTAAATATAGTCCCTCCATTTCCTGTGAATATAGAAGCGCATCTAGGCTCTCTAACAAAAACAAAATTTGAGGACATAATGCCTATGATTGTTAAAAATTTTGATTAAAATAAGGGGCATTTAGGTGATTTGGGTATGACAATGCCGTTGTAGCGGATTGTTAAAACTCCTTGGGGTAGTTGCAAAAAGTTATTGATAGTTTTACGATTCACTAGCTAGAAACTTAAAGTAGTACAATTAAACTATAAGAAGCAGAGAAATTCTTCATAGCTCTTACTGTGATAACTCAGTAAGCTGATCTATTAAGAGGTGATGAAGGCTAGCTATTGTCTAGCAATCTGAAGGGGGTAGTTGTAGTGTTGTCATGTTTTAACGTAGCAGATTACTTTATCTGGTTAGCAAATGAAACAGGCTCTTTTATAAGCAATCTAAAGCTGCAAAAGCTTGTGTACTATGCTCAGGCTTGGCATCTTGCACTCTATGACACTCCTTTATTCCAAGAGGATTTTCAAGCCTGGATACATGGGCCTGTGATACCTGTGCTGTACCAGAAGTATAAGCTTTTTGGATGGCAACCAATTTTAGAGGATGCTAACCCGGAATTACCCCAAGAGGTTCAAGAGTTTCTAGATGAGGTTGCACAAGAGTACTTTGCCTGCGATGCTTATGAACTAGAGCAGATGACTCATGCCGAGACACCCTGGAATTTGGCTAGAGGAAATCTACCACCTGATGAACCTTCTAACGAAGTTATTCAGAAACAGTGGATGAAGGAGTACTACGGATCTCGTGCCGAAGAAAAAGATTAAGAAAACTGAGGTTGTCAAAGAAGGTACATTAGGTATTAAACCAACAAAGCTGAAGCATTTAAGCGAACATAATGTAAAACCGTGTCCTATTTGGGGCAATAAGACACGGTTTCACAGAAGTATTTAATTATAATATTACAAAAATCAAAGTTAGATTTGATTTATACCAAAGTAATCGATTTACTGAGTTTTGTTTGCTGGTTTATTAACTTTCTCTGTTGTGGGAAACCCTTGGTGATCGTAGCTTGTATTTTCCTGAGTCAGCGCGATCGCACCAAAGAAAATGGCACTTCCTACAGCCAAGGCTACCATAGGACGCTTAAGCAAGACAAAATCTCTGATAATCCTAGCTAAAGGTCGGCTTTGACGACGTAGCGACGAAGCGACCATCAATTGTCTCCAAGTAAAGGGATCGCGGACGTAATGACCGCTTTGGCAAACTACTAGCCGTTCCTGGCAATAGGGACAGCAAAACAAACCCATGCGCGTTTTTAATGGTTTGGGCGTAGCATTTCTTTGGCAAATTGGGCAAGTAACATAATGATTATCAAAGGTGTGTATATTCATTTACCTCGTCCGCCTAGTCCATTTACTCGCTCTATAACAATAGCTATACTGAATTCCGATCAATACTTAGCAGACTTCCAAGTATGGTCTGACATCAGCCACAAATCATACATACATTGTATTACTACCAAAGATGGCTCAATGGTCGCAACACGAGTATAGCTAGATTTAGGTAAGGATGACTCCAAGTTTTTGTTTGCGGGTGCGTCCACCCAGCCCACAAAAATTTGTTGTCTTTAGAAAGAATAGCGTTGGCGCTCACTCGCACCTCACTAGCCGTAGCTACTACACCCAAACTAGGCATTGCTGACCCTTAAATAATAATTGTCTCCCATTTAACCATTCTCTCCACAAAATTTTGCACAATGACATTTTTTACTAAATCTTTGTAAATCAAGCAAATAAAGTCTACTTGTCTGGTTGCTAAATAATGGCTCACAATGATAAGTAACAGATAAAAATTTAAATTTTTTCTTACATTTACCCCGCCTCTCAATGACTCTCTTGCCTCCCACTCAACTGAGGAAGGTAACGGAACAACCTGCCTTTCCTACACCTTCCGCTCGTTTAGCCCACCTAATTAATCGTTTTCAACCATCGCCAGAAACCGTCGTCCTATTTTTAGCCATGCTCATTGGCGGTGGTACTGGTATGGGTGTAGTCACCTTTCACTATTTAATCCAGCTGATTCACCAGTTGATGCTGGAAAATTTAATGGGTCAAATTGGCGTTTGGGGTGCTTGGACTTTAGCCTGCGTTCCCACCCTTGGCGGATTAATTGTTGGCTTGATGCGCTGGCGCACTCAAGACTTTGGCCCTGGACTTTCATCTCTCATCGCCGCTTCTCAGGGAACAGAGATTAGGCGACCACTACGACCAGTTACGAAGATGCTGGCTGCATCCGTTTCTTTGGGGAGCGGTGCTTCTTTGGGGCCAGAGGGACCCAGTGTTGAAATTGGCGCAAATTTTGGCATGTTGTTGTCTGTGATTCTCAATGTATCTCAAGAACGACAACGTTTGCTATTGGGTGCTGGTGCGGCGGCTGGACTTGCTGCGGGATTTAATGCTCCCATCGCTGGAGTATTTTTTGCCCTAGAGGTGGTGATGGGAGCTACATCTTTCGCTACTTCTGCTGTGAGTGTGGTGCTGCTAGCGGCGGTGGTAGCAGCATTAATTGCCCAAATTGGTTTGGGGGCACAACCTGCTTTTGATTTACCTGCTTACCAAGTTCGTAGTCCCTTAGAATTACCCCTTTATCTTGGCTTGGGTTTAGGAGCAAGCCTAGTTTCTCTGGCTTATACTCAATTAATTCGTTTAGCAAAAGCCTGCTTTGCTGGGAATGTTCCAGGTTTTGAGTTTTTGGGACGAATTCCTAAGTCGATTCATCCAATTATTGGCGGTGTCATAATTGGCGCAGTTGCTTTGTACTTCCCGCAAATTTTGGGTGTCGGTTATGAAACTGTAGAAGCAATGCTTCAGGATGTGGAGTTTCCTCTCTACCTTTTAGTGGTGCTGTTGGTGGTGAAGCTACTGATGACTGCAATTAGTACAGGTAGTGGTTTCATCGGCGGTTTGTTTGCACCAGCAATGTTTTTAGGTGCTTCTTTTGGATCAGCTTACGCCAAAATTTTGGCTGTAGCATTCCCGACAATTGGCGATCAGATGGCAGCTCCCCCAGCTTACGCAATGGTAGGAATGGCAGCAGTACTAGCTGGTAGTGTTAGAGCGCCGTTAACGGCTATTTTAATGCTGTTTGAATTAACCCGCGACTATCGCATTGTTTTACCTTTGATGGCAGCTGTGGGTTTGAGTGTTTGGCTAGTGGAAAGGATTAAACCAACTTTTAACTCTAACTCTAATTTACAACAGATTGGTCTTTCGGAATTGAAAGATGAAAAAGCGGAAATTGTGCAGCAAATTTTGGTAGAAGATGCCATGTATCCCAACCCAAAAAAATTATCTGCAACTCTTGGAGTGTTAGATGCCGCTGTAGAAATGATCCGCGATCGCGTCCGAAGTGCTTTAATAATTGATGAAGCAGAGCAATTAGTTGGTATACTTTCTCTGGAAGATATTAACCGTGCCCTTGCTCTTTGGCAAACTTACCCGAATTCGCTAACTGAAGTTCCAGATAATTTATCCAGCCAAACCCTCATAGACATTTGTACTACTGAAATCCTTTATGCATGGCAGGATGAACTATTATCTGAAGCTTTAGACCGCATGACTCTTAGAGGTTTGCATCAATTACCAGTGGTAGCACGAGATAAACCCGATCGCATTTTGGGTTTACTAGAAAAAGAGCAAATTGCATTAACCTGCAATTTAGCAGTTACGCGCAAAGCACTTCGCCACTATTTACCAGTCTTACCCAACACAGATATAGTTATTAGTCATTAGTCATTAGTCATTGGTCACTTGTACTAGAGCAAAGCCGTAAAACCTGCGGCATAGCTACGCTTAGGGCGCAGCCTCTCCAAGAGTTGTATTAGTCATTAGTCATTGGTTTTCACAAAGGAAAAATGACACTTGACTAATGACTATTTATAGTCATTGGTTTTCACAAATGACAAAGGACAATTGACTAATGACCATTTATTAAGCAGTAGCTTCTATGGCTTCATCATCTTCCCGATCTTCTGGATCTACCTGTCTTAGACGAATGTGCTTTTTGCCTAAAGTGATTAGAAACTCATCTCCTGGTTTCAGATTCATCTGTTTTGTATAAGCTGAACCTATCAGTAAGTTACCATTCGATTGCACACTAATTCTATAGCTAGCACTACGTCCACCACGCCCATTAGCACTGGGTGTACTGTCCAACTGAATGCCTTCAGCATCAATTAGGGCATTTAAGAACTTCATCATATTGACGCGCTCTATACCATTTTTGGTAACGGTATAGTAGCCGCACTTTTTGGCTTTGTCTTCTTTGCTCTCGCTCTCTAGCTCTTTGACTTTTTTGAGCAGTTCTTCACCGAGTAGGGGTTCAATTTTTTTCTGTTTAGGCATCAACTTAGGTCGAAAATGAATGTTTGAAGTGTTGGAATCGATTTTATTTTAGCTGACGTTGAGCTAATAGGAACATAATCCTTTAGTTTTTATCTCAACCTAGCCAAGTATATTACACTCATAGGCACAATTGTTATGCTATTACCAATATTCCCAAGACAATCTATTTTAGAAAATGCTGCCAATGCTGATAACTATATATATATAGTTAGTGAATCACTGCTAGACTATACAAGTTTTAAGTTTTCTAAACTGACGCTCGAAAAGTTATTTACTTGCTGAAGATGATAATAGAGTCAGAGAATGATAAGTAAAACTGATCCTTAGTCATTGATAATTGGTTATTGGTCAGTTGTACTGAGCATTATCATTGGCGTAGCCTCTCATTAGAGAAGTATTGGTTATTTACAAATGACAGAGGACAAACAACAAAGCCTGCCAAAATGAAACTAACTACTAGAGGACATTACAGTGTGAAGGCGTTGCTAGATTTGAGTTTACAGCCAAAATATGGACCTGCATCTGTGAGAGCGATCGCTAAACGCCAAGATATTCCAGCTCCTTACCTTGAAAAACTACTAATAGAAATGCGTCGTGCGTCAATAGTTAAATCAATTCGTGGTAGCATCGGCGGATACCAATTGGCAAGAGAGCCTGCACAAATATCTATAGGAGAAATTTTAGAAGCAGTTGGCGAGACTAGCCATTTACCTCATTACACCCCAGCTCCTGCACAAGCTGAAGATTGGGTAACATTTAGCCTCTGGCAGAGACTCAACCAAAAGCTCAAAGAAGCTTTGTACAGTATTACTTTAGCAGACCTTTATTATGATGCTCGTAGCTGGCAAGCTTCTCTTGGAGAAGAAGCTAGTTTTGTGGTTTAGTCAATAGTCAATAGTCAATAGTCAAAATATTGAACCTTAACGCAGGGAACCCCTACACATGACTGACTGGCTCTTGTTGACCCTTGACTCGTAACTTATGACCAATAGCATCTATATTTTAATAATTGCTGCACTATTAGATTACTTAATTGGCGATCCTTGGAATTGGCCTCATCCAGTGCAAGTTATGGGGTGGGTAATTTCTCGTCTGAGCAAATTTTTTCTTCAATTGTGTAAAAATTCTCTAACACAACGGCTAGCTGGAATTGTACTAGGTATTATCCTAATAATTGGTAGTGGCCTTGTTGGCTTTTTGATTATTCAAAGTGCTAA
Organism: Nostoc sp. UHCC 0251; assembly: GCF_034932245.1. Classification (NCBI taxonomy): domain Bacteria; kingdom Bacillati; phylum Cyanobacteriota; class Cyanophyceae; order Nostocales; family Nostocaceae; genus Nostoc; species Nostoc sp. UHCC 0251. The sequence continues at coordinate 26,153 of NZ_JAYGHD010000015.1, read as the reverse complement.
ATGGGTTCATCCGTTGTTGGGAATTGCCATAGATAGCATTCTTTTAGCTAGTTGTTTTGCCGGCAAAAGTTTGCGAACAGCAGCGCTGGCTGTTTTACAACCTTTAACAGTGGGAGATTTAGAGAAGGCTCGTAAGATTTTAAGTAATTACGTTGGTCGAGATACACAAAACCTGTCACAAGCAGAAATTTCACGAGCCGTTTTAGAAACGGTTGCAGAAAATGCCACCGATGGGGTAATGGCTCCGCTTTTCTATGCAATTGTTGGTGTTTTTGTGCCAGTTGTGGGGCCAACTCCCTTAGCTTTAGCATACAAAGCTAGCAGTACCCTTGATTCGATGGTAGGCTACCGGGAAGCACCTTATACTTATTTGGGATGGTTCTGTGCGCGGTTGGAAGATTGTTTAACTTGGCTACCTTGCCGATTAACAGTCATGACTCTGGCACTGTTATCGGGTAAACCGATGCACCTTTGGCGGATTTGTCGCCGCGATGCAATTAAAGATCCTAGCCCGAATTCTGGCTGGAGTGAGTGCGCCTATGCTGCTTTTTTGGGTGTGCAGATGGGGGGTACAAATTGGTATCGTGGGGTAGCTAAGTACAAACCACTGCTAGGAGATGCTATTTATCCGATTACTGCAACTTCTATTCAGAACGCTTTGCAGCTGACTCGATATTGTTTTTTGCTATGGTTAGGGATAGCGATCGCTATATTCTTAATATTTTCAAACAGGGAGTAGGGAGTAAGTGATTAAAATTTTCATATTCGCCACTCCCCACTCCCTACTCCCCAAATCTCTAATATGATTCATCACTCAGGGGTATCATTCTATAGCTATGTCTGCCAAAGTAGTTGAAATTCTCTCATCCGAAGAAATCCGTCGTACCTTGACTCGCCTTGCCTCTCAAATTGTGGAAAGGACGCGTGACTTGTCTCAACTAGTGCTTCTTGGCATTTATACCAGAGGTGCGTTATTAGCCGAGTTATTAGCGCGTCAAATTGAGACGCTGGAAGGTGTAAGTGTGTCAGTAGGCGCTTTGGACATTACGTTTTATCGAGATGACCTCGACAAAATTGGATTGCGGACTCCAACGAAAAGCGAAATTCCTTTTGACCTTACCGGAAAAACGGTTGTACTTGTGGATGATGTGATTTTCAAAGGACGGACAATTCGCGCTGCTTTGAATGCAGTCAACGATTACGGTAGACCAGAGGTGATTCGTTTAGCTGTATTGGTAGACAGAGGTCATCGAGAATTACCAATTCACCCAGATTTTATTGGCAAGAAGTTGCCTACTGCTAAAGAAGAAATTGTCAAAGTTTACTTACAAAATTGCGATGGACGAGATGCGGTGGAGTTGATTAGTCATTAGTCATTGGTCATTGGTCATTGGTCATTTTTCCCCCTGCTCCCCCTGCCTCCCCTGCTTCCTCTGCTTCCCCTGCCCCCCTCCTCCCCCTCTGTTCCTTTATCCGCACTCTCCGACTCCCTCACCGCAAAATTGGACTGCCGTGATGATGTACTAAATACCACTTTCCGCCAAGAAAATGAAATACATTTGTAGCTGTTGATTGTGCTTCCAGCCTTCTGCCACTTACTACTTGGAACACATTTTCCCTCAGCACAATGTAAGCAATATTATCAGTTAGTTCTGTAGTAATTATATCTGTGTTTATTTCGATATAAGCAGTGTTTTTAAATATCTGCTCCCAAGAGGTGCGAATCTCCTTCCAACCTCGCAGTATATTACTTCCAGGATGAATACAAAAACTACCAGTTCCTTGTGACCATACTGCACTCATGGTCTCAATATCTTTTCTTTCAAAAGCTCGATAAAAAGTTGCATTAGTCGCTAATACTTCATCCTTAGTCATAGTTAATCAAATATTTAAAAATTAGGAATTATGGGTTAGGAGCTTCTAAATTATAACTCTCAAGTTTAACAAATTAGTAATTACCAATACCCAATGCCCAACTACTAACTATTTTTGACTGTGCTAATAGTTTGCAATAATTGGCTAGCCGTATAAGGCTTGGATAAAAAGGCTTTGATACCCATGTCATAAGCTGTATTAACTTTATCAGCCGAAGTCAGTCCGCTGACGGCAATGATTTTGATATTTGGGTTAATTTTTCGCAGGGTACGGATAGTAGTTATCCCATCCATAGATGGCATAATCATATCAGTTAATACAAGAGATATCTCATCTCGATGTTCTGCATATAAGGCTATTGCTTCAATGCCATCACTAGCTGTGATTGCTTTGTAGTTATGACTTTCTAAAGATGTTTTTGTCACATCTCGAATAGCAGCTTCGTCATCTACAACTAAAATTAATTCTCCTTGCCCAGAAGGTAATTCCTGTTCTTGTTCTTCTATAGTTTCCGCTACCTCTTGTGCTGGCAAATACACCTTAAATTGAGTGCCTTTTCCCTGAACGCTTACTACGTCTATAAAACCGCCGTGGCTTTTAATAATGCCTAGTACTGTAGAAAGCCCAAGACCAGTACCTTTACCGTGTTCTTTAGTAGTAAAAAATGGCTCAAATATCCGATCTAATATTTCTGTTTGAATACCAATTCCGCTATCACTAACAGTAATAACAATGTGATGACCAACTTTAGCATCAATATGCATTTTGGCGTAATTTTCATCAATTAAGAGATTTTCCGCAAATATTTTTAAAGTTCCACCATTTGGCATAGCATCACGAGCATTGAGACACAGATTCATCAGTACTTGATGCAATTGGGTAGCATCGCCGTATACAGTCCAAAGATTTTGCGAAACTTGAGTGGAAACTTCAATGGATTTGGGAAAAGTTTCTCTAATAATTTGTTGAATTTCTATGATTAAATGCTTTAATTGCAATATTGTATGATCGCCCTCAATTCCGCGAGTAAAAGATAATACTTGCTTAACTAAATTAGCCCCACGTTTAGCATTTGTAATCAATATTTGCAATAGTCGCTGAGAACGCTCATCATGGGCTTGTGCCTCGAACAGTTGGGCTGTCATCAAAATCGGGGCAAGAATATTATTCAGGTCGTGGGCGATACCACTGGCTAAGGTGCCAATACTTTCCAATCGCTGGGCGCGGAGAAATTGTGCTTCCAGTTGTTTTTTTTGTGTTATGTCAGTGTTAACAATAAGAATAGATTGTGCTTTATTACCAAATTCATGCACCAGCGTCCAACGACTTTCAACAATAATTTCTTTACCTGATTTTGTTTTTTGATGTAACTCGCCCTCCCAAGAGCCATGTTTCATCATAGTACTGAGTGCTTTTTCAACTTGAGACACATGTTTTTCTTGCCAGAGAACTTGTGTCTTCTGATTGATAGCTTCTTCTTTTTTCCAACTGTACAGGCTCTGGGCAGCTTTGTTCCAAAACAAAATTTTATTGTCTAAATCACACACAAAAATTGCATCGGTGGCAACATCTAGTAAAGCGGCTTGTTCGCGGATTTTCTGTTCTGTTTGTTTGCGCTCAATGGCATAAAGGATAGAACGCTCTAATAAAGGTGCAGTTAACTGGCTTTTTTCAAGATAATCTGCGGCTCCGGCTTTCATCGCTTCGATATCTATTTCCCAATCGCCCTGACCAGTCAGCAAAATTATCGGAGAAGAACAGCCGTTGGCAATTGCTTCGCGTAAAAGTTCCAGCCCATTGTCTGGTCCCAAACGGTAGTCTACAAGATAAATGTCATGTTGGTAGCGAGCGATCGCATTTCTTGCTGCTTCATAATTGTTCACCCATTCCAGCTCGCAGTTTGCTATCTGAAATTCACTCAACCAATAACGAGTCAAAATATAGTCATCTTCGTCATCATCAATGAACAGAACTTTGATAAGGCTGTTGTCCATATTTATTTCCCACTGATGAGTGTGGCAGTTTCACAATTTCAAACCAGTATTTGGCTAACGTAATTGCGTTAGCGTAGCGGTAGCGAGTCCGCGAGCGTCATTGCGAATTGCGAATTGCGAATTGCGAATTGTTTAACCCTTTCCAGGAATAAAAATCAAGAATGGGAATTAATTGACAATATGATTATAAATTTTGCTCCTTGCCCAGGTTTGCTTTGGGCTGTGATATTTCCATGATGACGCTCAATAATTTTTCGGCAGATAGCTAAACCTATGCCAGTACCTTCGTATTCAATGCTACTATGCAAACGTTGAAAAACATTGAAAATGCGATCAAGATATTTTTCTTCAAAACCAATACCATTATCTTCTACGATGATTTGACAAAGTTTAGAATTGTCAAACATGTTATCTGCTTGATTGCTTAAAAGTTTACTATAGATTTTGATCACAGGTGGTATCTGTGGGCGGTGGAATTTGAGAGCATTACCGATCAGGTTTTGCAGCAATTGCCGCATCTGTAAAGGATCAGCTTCAATGGTGGGTAACTCTCCTATTTGTACACTTCCTCCAGTTTGCTGCACATAAAGTTCTAAATCAAACAATACCTCTTGGGCAATCTTTGTGAGATTTACTGATACAAAAGGTTGTGATCTGGTAGTAACTCGTGAGAGTGTTAACAAGTCTTCAATTAATGTCTGCATTCTGGATGCAGCATTCTGCATTCGTTCTAAATAGTCACGCCCCTGTTCGGTTAACGTGTCGTCACAGGTTGTTTTGAGCCGATCACCAAAGTTTTTAATCTTACGCAGCGGCTCTTGCAAATCGTGGGAGGCGATAAATGCAAATTGTTTCAGTTCTTCATTGGAACGGGTGAGTTCTTGCTGCTGCCGAGTTTCTTGTTCTAGGATTAGGCTCTGAGCTAAGGCAATGCCTATTTGATCTGCCAACTGTTGCAAAAGTTCAACTTCCCAGTTAGTCCACTGGCGGGGATGAGCGCACTGGTGGGCAATTAGTAGCCCCCATAGTTGATTTTTCAGGAAAATTGGAACTACAAGGTTGGCTTTAACGGCGAATCGTTGCAGCAATTCGACATGGCAAGTTTGGATATCAGCTTCCTTGATGTTGCTAATGGAACTAACTTGCCCTTGGCGGTACCGCTCGATGTAATCGTTGCGAAAGCAAGGGTCGATAATTTGCTGCCCCAGAACAACGGGCAAACCGGGAACTACTGCCTCTTGAACGGCGAGAAAAGAGCCAGTTGGCTGGAGGCGCAAGATTAATACACGGTCGGCAAGCACTAACTTTTGCACCTCTGTGACGCTGGTTTGAAGAATTTCATCGATTTGTAAAGACTGACGAATTTTCAGGGTGATATTAGCAAACAGTTGCGATCGCATATTTTGGCGTTCTAATTCTGCTTGCGCCCGATTGCGTTCACGTAGCACCTCTTGCTGTTCGGTAATATCCATCATCGCGCCCATCATCCGCACTGGTTTGCCTGTTTGATCATGAACGACATAACCGCGATCGAAGACATAGGCATAAGAACCATCGCTGCGGCGAAAACGGTATTGATTTAGCCAAAATTTTTCACCGCTATTGATTAATGCCCACGCTTGGGAGGCGATTCTCTGCCTGTCGTCTGGATGTATATGTTCACTCCACCAATGAGCAGTGAATGTTATTTGCTCTTTCGAGTAACCAAAAAGGCTTTGTAAAGCTTGATTCCACCACACCTCATTGGTCAGCAAATCCCAGTCCCATAAAAGATCATGGGTAGCATGGGCGACTATTTGGAAACGTTCTTCGCTCTGACGCAGTTGTTCTTCTGCTAGTTTGCGCTCAGTAATATCTGTATAGCAACTTGTCATTCGCACTACATTGCCATCTTCATCCCATACTGCCTGACCGCGATCCAAGACCCATTTGTAGGTGTCATCTTTACACCGGACTCGATGTTCGCTGATAAAAAACGGGGTAATTTTAGCAAAGTGATCGGCGATCGCTTGTCTGACAAATCCAATATCATCTGGATGCACCCGTGTTGCCCATTCGTCTAACTGATTGGAAATCTCATGTTCTTTGTAACCAAGCATTTCCTTCCAGCGAGTTGAGAAAAATACTTGATCATTTTTAACGTTCCAGTCCCAAATGCCATCATTATTACCCTGCACGGCTAACTGGTAGCGTTCTTCGCTTTCTTTGAGTGCGTCTTCCACCCGTTGGCGCTCAATAGCTGTAGCGAGAACATTGGCAACAGCTTGGAGAAAATAAATGTCATCTTTGGTGAAGGTGTGGTGTCTGGTTGTGTGTGCCCCGAATACACCAAAAGGACGTTCTTTGCCATGAATTACCACGCTAATGCCGCTCACCACTTGATGCTCATGTAGCAGTGGTGGCCCATTGAATCGTGTTTCGGCGCTCAGATCATTAACAATCACCGGTTCCTGGGAAAGCAGGGTATAACCAGCTTGAGAATTGATACCCGCGCTAACGGTTGCCTTTCCCACAAGTCCAGGTTGCCAACCTACTCCGGCGCGTAGCAGCAATCTCTGATCGTCTGGTAGTAGTTCCAAAATTTTGCAAGACTGAACTTTTAGACATTGGGCAACCATTGTCACACATGATTTCATCAGTGTAGTCAAGTCTGTACTAGCTAGGGCCATTTGACTTAGTTCTGCCACCATTGCTTGCTGGTTAGCATGAATTTCTAGCGCTTCTTCCGCTTGCTGGCGCTTGGTGATGTCCATATATACCCCAGACATCTGCACAGCCATCCCAGACGCATCCCCAAAGACAACTCCTTTGCTTGCTAAAACACGAATTCTCCCATCGGGTAAAACAACTCGAAATTCGATGTCATATTTGACTCGATCCTGAATAGCTTGCTGATGCGATCGCCTAACGAAAGCGCGATCGTGGGGATGAATACAGCTAATAAAAGCTTCATAGGTGTAGTTGAAAGTCCCTTTCTCTAAGCCAAAAAGCGCTTCTAGATTATCTGACCAAGTAATTTTGTTTGTCAGCAGATCCCAATTCCAGATGACTATGCCAGCCGCGTCTAATGCCATCCTGAGTTGGGCTTCTCGCAATTGTGCCTGTGCAGTTTGCTGTCGTAATTCTTGCATGGCACGATCAGCTTCTAAAAGCCGACGCAATCTTTGACGTAATATTGGCCATTGAATCGGCTTGGTAATAAAATCAGTTGCACCCACAGCAAAAGCTTTCTCTACGGATGTCTGATCATCAAAATCCATAATCACTAACACTGGTGTATTCTTGCCATCGGGGAGTGCTTGCAGTTGAGCACAGCAACTAAACCCATCCATCACTGGCATCATGGCATCCAAAAGTACTATATCTGGGTGCAGATGAGTATAGGTCGCGATCGCCTCTAACCCATTACTCGCTTCTACCACCTCATATCCTGCTTCTGTTAATTGCTCACACAGATGCGATCGCATTAAATCGTCGTCTTCTACAACTAGAATCAGGTTAGTCATTTGTCTCTTGTTCTTTGTGATTAAGCAAGGACTGTGCGAATTTTAAATATTTGATTTTGGATTGCAAAAAAATTTCAACCCTACAATCTAATTAATTAGTTTTATGGACAGAGACTTAATTTGTAGAGAAACATCAAAAATATTATTCTTCCCAGCCCAATAGCCCATGAGTAAAATATCATACTATTTTTTCTTGGTACTGAGATAAATTGCCCTTTTTCGGATTACTGGGAGGATGTTAACTCTGACTTTTCACGGTATCTGGAAAACCTCTCTCCTTCTAGGAGAGAGACTTTGAATTTTCCTGCCCTTCCCGATGCGGGAAGGGGGCTAGGGGGTTAGGTTTTCGTGGGCTTTTCCACATGACGTGAAAAGTCAGGATGTTAACTGAATCATAGCGATCGCGCTTTCCGTTTGTATGCAATACACTCCGCCTCTGTCTTTAAAAGAGAAAAATGGAATCTTACTCCCCAACGCTAGCTCTTAAGGGGCTGGGGATTAGGTCTGTATTGAACTCAAAACAGAAGCCCTATAGTAGTGGGTTCAATTTTTTACACCCAACCCCTTTAAATCCTGCTCTTTTCTTTGTAGATTCGGGTTTTTGACTAATTCAAAACTTAATGTCATGGAATTTTGACATTATTGCGGTGGCTCAATATCTAAGCTAGCTACATTGTCATGGTTTCATGACAGTTCGATCCCAGAAGGGCTTGTAAATTCGTGAAACAGGCAAAAAACCTAGTTGTTACCCCTTGATCCCTACATATGCTTAGTGGTTAATATTGACTTAACAAATAGAACTTCCCCGATCCCAAAGAAATGCTGATTTTGGCATAACGAAGGAATTGCAAGGAAGTGACCCCAATTTAAAAACAGACTAAAAAACTTAAAAACTGGGCAAAACCAGGAGTCAGGAATAAGAAATTCATCTGGAGTGGATGACATTTTAAATAGCATTCTTTAACCAGGGGAAATCATTTACCGCTTAAACTACTGGAGGCCAAATTAATGGCAAAAGAACGCCCGCCACTAGAGGAGATGACCTTACGCCAACTACGCAAAGTTGCTAGCGAATATAGCATCTCTCGCTATAGCCGAATGCGTAAGTCACAATTACTGGCATCAATTCAAGAAGTCCAGCGCAGTAAAACTTTACTTAGTCCATCTCGTTCATTGGAGGCACAGGAAACCGTGGAAGCTGCAAAGTTTGAATTAGGTCAGGAAGATCGTACTGGTGGATCTTTGGCTGATGTTGATGAAGGACTCGCAGATTTACCTTCTGGCTATGGTGAAAGCCGGATTGTCCTCTTACCACGCGATCCTCAGTGGGCTTACACTTACTGGGATATTCCCAATGAGCACAAAGAGGAACTGCGTAGGCAAGGCGGACAACAACTCGCACTACGGATTTATGATGTCACCGACATAAATATCGAATTCCAAAGCCCCCACAGCATTCAAGAATATCCTGCTGATGAACTAGCTAGAGAATGGTATCTACCAGTTCCAGTTAGCGATCGCGATTATGTAATCGATATCGGCTATCGTGCTGCTGATGGCCGCTGGTTGGTACTCGCTCGTTCTGCTAGAGTACACATTCCTCCCGTTTATCCTTCTGACTGGATTGAAGATGTCTTCATCACTGTCAACTTTGAAGAAGATTTGCGTGGTAAGACTCAATACGAACTAGTTCCCCCTGCCAAGAAGATTGCAGCTACCGCCAATGGCAATGCTGTTGTCAATGGTAATGGCAACCCCATCTACGACCAAATCTTTGGTTTAGCCGAATCTGCCGAATCACTACGGGTTGCTGGTTCTATCTTCGGTTCCCAGCACCAAGCAGCAGGTGCAGTGCAACCCATTAGCTCCTATGTTTTCCCATCTGGTGTGGGTATGTGGGCAGTTCCTACCATGTCAGGCTTAACCGCTTCCGGTGCAGGAATGTCAGGTGCTGGCTTCTCAGCTTCCGCCGTACCAATGCGTCCGCGCCAGTTCTGGTTAATTGCTGATGCTGAGTTGATAGTTTACGGTGCGACCGAACCAGATGCTACCGTAACCATTGGCGGTCGTCCAATTCAGCTAAATCCAGATGGAACATTCCGCTTCCAAATGTCCTTCCAGGATGGTTTAATTGACTATCCGATTTTGGCTGTAGCTGCTGATGGTGAGCAAACCCGGTCAATTCAGATGAAATTTAACCGTGAGACACCATCCCGAAATACCAATACCAAAGAAGAAGCTGTTGTAGAGTGGTTTTCTTAAGTTTTGGTTCTCAGATTAACTCCAGACTGAAATTTTAAATTATTCCCCGCTATAGTAATTCTGTAGCGGTTTTTTTGCATTATTATGTCTACAAAAAAATTATTTTTGTTATTTATCTTGATCATTGGTGCAAGCTTATTACCAGGTTGTCAAGAGATTGAAGCAAATTCAGCCCCAAAAGCATCTAAAACTTGCCCTGGTAAAAATGCTAAGTTCAGTATTGATTTTTTTAAAACCAATAATCAAGGTAAAAAAAATCAGAAAGGTATTAACAATGTAATTATTTTTAATCCCAAATCAGCAGAATTAGATTTCAAAGTTAATGTTGGTCTATCTCATAAACTCTACGCCAAAGATGCTAGAGGAAAACTGCGTAAAGAATATGTACCAAAACAGTTTCGTGAACTGATCAGTGATGAGAATGCCAAATTAAATGGACAGCTACCCATTGCCGCAATTAATGCCGACTATATAGATACTGATGATAAACCACAAGGCTTAAATGTTTCTCGTGGCATCGAGTATTCAGGAGCATTTAAGAATAAACGTTCTTCTTTTGGGATATCAGGAGGTAGACCTAACCAGCGACAGGCTACTATCCAAGCTGGTAGAAGAAAAAGTGATATTCTCAATTACAATTTAGTGGGCGGTAATGGCAGATTCTATCGTCAGGGTAAATTTAAAGATATTTGTCAGGATTTAGGAGAATTTGCCTGTAAAAGTGCTACTAATCGCTCTCTAGCAGCTATTACTAATCAAGGATATGTAATCTTATTAGTTAATGACTTGAAAGCTAATTCAGATATTGAAGTATCTCAAGTTAATCAAGAGTTACTGCCAGATATGTTTGATAATGTTCTAGAAGGTATTGCTAGCGATAACTGTTTAGGTAAGATTCAAGAAGGGATATTATTTGATGGAGGTATGTCTCCAGGATTGTATTATAACCAGAAAACTTATGTAGAAAACTTTGGGCCGATAGGTTCAGTTTTTTTGATTTACAAAAAATGAAGAGGCAAAAGAAAATATTAAGGTACTTCCAATTAAAAAATGTCCCATCGCTGTGTAAGCAGAGGGAGCAGAGGGAGTAGGGGGAGCAGGGGAGGAAGAATCAGATCATCGTCTTCGCTCTAAAAATTGGATAATTTAATTTCTGGAAATCCTAAGATAAAGGTGACATCAACAACTTGCTTGCCCTTAAAAGTCGATCTTTATGCTTTAAAAAGTCACCGTAAAGTTGGGATTTCACGCTGTATATGCCCTGGAATATCCTCCCATATGACTGTCTAAGGGGGTAAGTGTAAAATTTAGAGGGGATCTTGACCAAAAGACGACCACAGATGTAGCCTGTAATCGACGCATGACCAATCGAGAGGAATCAATGAAAAACGAGTCAACGTCAGCAAGCAACGCCGACGTAAATTTCCTTCTCGGTGGAGGTGAAATGGGTGCGCGGATGCGAGAACAAGACTGGTCAAAAACATCCCTTGGCCCAACACAGCAGTGGCCACAGAGTTTGAAGACTGCCGTGCGGATTATGCTGACTTGCCGTCAACCCATGTTTGTTTGGTGGGGCGAGGAACTGATAAATCTTTATAATGACGCTTACAAGGCTATTATTGGCGGCAAACATCCAGAAGCCCTTGGGCAGCCAGCTTCCTACGTGTGGCAGGAAATATGGGATCAGGTTGGGCCTAGAGCAGAATCAGCAATGCTGAAGAACGAGGGCACTTACGACGAAGCGCTGCTACTAATTATGGAGCGCTTTGGCTACCCGGAGGAAACCTATTACACTTTTTCATATAGCCCAGTTCCTAACGATCAAGGTGACACAGGTGGGATTATCTGCGCCAACATAGAGGACACGCAGCGCATCATTGGTGAGCGTCAGTTGGCACTCTTGCGTGAACTAGCGGCTAGGACGGCAGACGCACGGACATTCGATGAAGCCTGTACACTGAGTGCGAGTTGTCTAGAGAGCAACCCTTACGACCTGCCTTTCGCCATGATTTATCTGGTTGATCCAGATCAAGAGCAACTTTTTCTAGCTGGAACGTGCCGCATTGGGCAAAACCATGTAGCAGTTCCTGAAACAGTGGCTCTTAATTCTGATTGCGTTTGGCCCTTTGCGGAAGTGATCAAAACGCATCAGGCAAAACTGATTTCCGATTTGGGAGCGTCTTTTAGTAGCTTACCTTGTGGTGTTTGGCAGCGATCGCCCCATCAAGCGATCGCTGTACCGATTGCACCATCCGGTCAAACCGGAAAAGCTGGTATATTAATTGCTGGTTTAAATCCCTTTAGGCTATTCGACGATAATTATAGAGGATTCATCGATTTAGTTGCGGCTCAAATTGCAGCCAGCATCGCTAACGCCCAAGCTTACGAAGAAGAACGCAAACGCGCTGAAGCCTTGGCAGAAATTGATCGCGCTAAAACCGTCTTTTTCAGCAACGTCAGCCACGAGTTCCGCACCCCACTTACCCTGATGTTGGGGCCATTAGAGGAAACCTTAGCCAATTGTGCCACTCTGCTTCCAGCCAAGGAACTAGAGCAGTTAGAAATGGTGCAACGCAACGGACTCCGCCTACTGAAACTGGTTAACAGTCTGCTAGACTTTTCGCGCATTGAAGCCGGACGGGTTCAAGCCTCATACGAACCCACCAACCTTGCCATCTTCACCGCAGAACTAGCTAGTGTATTTCGTTCAGCGATAGAACGGGCAGGGATGCAGTTATTAGTCAATTGTCCTTCTCTTCCAGCACCAGTGTATGTAGATCGAGAAATGTGGGAAAAGATTGTTCTTAACCTGCTCTCAAATGCATTCAAGTTCACGATGGCTGGAGAAATTACAGTCAGCTTGCAGTGGGCAAATGACCATATTGAGTTCGCAGTAAAAGACACAGGAATTGGTATCCCACCAGAAGAAATCCCCCACCTTTTTGAACGATTCCACCGCATCAAAGGGGCGCAAGGACGTACTTTTGAAGGGTCAGGAATTGGATTGTCGCTGGTGCAAGAATTAGTGCAAATGCATGGCGGAACAGTCCAAGTAACCAGTGTTTTAGGAGCAGGCAGTTGCTTTACTGTATTAATTCCAACAGGATTTGCTCACTTGCCTCCAGACCGGATTAGTGCCCCTCGAACTTTAGCTTCAACCGCATTAGGTGCAACGCCCTATGTAGAAGAAGCCCTGCGTTGGCTACCCGAAGAGAGCAGAGGGAGCAGAGGGAGAAGAGAAGCAGGGGGAGAAGAAATTCTTCAAGAAGACTACATCTATATAGATTCTTCCCCTGCTCCCTCTACCTCCCCTGCTCCCTCTGCCTCCCCTGCTCCCTCTGCCTCCTCTGCCTCCCCTGCTCCCTCTGCCTCCCCTGCTCCCCCTGCCTCCCCTGCCTCCCCTATCCCCCGGATTCTCCTGGCTGACGATAATTCAGACATGCGCGATTACGTCAAACGGCTGTTAAGTCAGCAGTATGAGGTGGAATCAGTGCCGGACGGTTTAGCTGCTTTGGATTCTGCTCGTGCGCGTGTTCCAGACTTGGTACTGACAGATGTAATGATGCCTGGATTGGATGGCTTTGGACTGCTGCAAGAATTACGAGCTGATCCGCAGACGAGAAAAGTTCCAATTATCCTGTTGTCGGCACGGGCAGGGGAAGAGGCACGAGTGGAAGGGTTAGAAGCGGGAGCCGATGATTACTTAATTAAACCGTTCTCTGCCCGTGAATTACTGGCGCGGGTAGAGGCAGCTCTAAAAATGGCTCGTCTCCGACAGGAGGCAATGCAACGGGAGCAATCTCTGCGGATTGAAGCTGAGGTGGCGAAAGCACACTTAGAGACTGTCTTAGCTGGCATCCAAGACCAGTTTTTTGTATTAGATCGAGAGTGGCGTTATACCTTTGTCAATGACCAGGTAGCAGAAGTTGTTGGCATCCAAAAGGAAGAGTTGCTAGGTAGGATCATTTGGGAAGTGTTTCCAGATGTGTTCAAAAGCGAGTTTTATACTCAGGTTCAGCGGGCATTTGCACAACAAACCGTTGTTCAGTTTGAATTCTTTTATCCTGCTTGGCAGCGCTGGTTTGAGAATCGCGTCTACCCCAATGCTTTTGGAGTAAGCATTTTTGTTACAGACATCAACGATCGCAAGAGTGCAGAAGCCGAACGCGATCGCCTCCTGCAACTTGAGAAAGCTGCCAGAACTGAAGCCGAAACAGCCAACCGCATTAAGGATGAGTTTCTGGCGGTGCTTTCCCATGAGTTGCGATCGCCTCTTAATCCCATTCTCGGTTGGGCGAGACTCTTGCAAACCCGTGAGTTTGATTCAATAGCGTTGAAAAAAGCAATTGCAACCATCGAGCGGAATGCTCAATTACAAGCTCAACTAATTGAAGATTTGCTCGATGTCTCTCGCATCTTACAAGGCAAGCTCAACCTCAACATGTTTCCAGTCAACCTAGTGCTGGTGATTGAGGCAGCATTGGAAACAGTGCGTTTAGCAGCAGAGGCTAAAGATATTCAAATTCAGACGATGCTGGATGCTTCTTTAGAGCAAGTTTTGGGTGATTCCGGCCGTTTACAACAAGTGTTCTGGAATCTGTTATCGAATGCCGTTAAATTCACTCCTGAAGGAGGAAAAATTAATATTCAACTGGAACGCATTGATACTCATGCTCAGATTACCGTCAATGACACAGGTAAGGGGATCAGCCCTGAATTTCTCCCTTATGTGTTTGAATATTTTCGTCAGGCTGATAGTACGACAACCCGAAAGTTTGGTGGCTTGGGGTTAGGATTAGCAATTGTCCGTCATCTCATAGAATTACATGGTGGCACGATTTGGGTAGAAAGTTTAGGTGAAGAGCAAGGAGCTACTTTCACGACTAGGCTACCGCTTATCAAAAAAGATTTAACCCCAAAGCAAAAGATAATTACTGTCTTAAATGCTTCTCCTACAGATGAAATTCTTGCAGGTATCCAAATCTTAGTTGTGGACGATGACGATGATACCCGTGAATTCCATAAATTTGTGTTAGAGCAGGCTGGAGCAATGGTGACTGCTGTGGCATCAGCCAAAGAAGCACTGCAAGCATTGATAGAGTCAGAACCAGATATTATGCTCAGTGATATTGGGATGCCAGAGACAGATGGCTATATGCTGATGCGCCAAGTTAAAGCATTGCAGGCATTGCAAGCTAAACAGATTCCGGCGATCGCTTTAACTGCTTATGCCGGAGAAATCAACCAGCAGCAAGCACTCGAATCAGGGTTTCAAAAGCATATGTCCAAACCCGTCGAACCAGAGGAGTTAGTCAAGGCAATTGCAACTTTGATTGGCAGAAATGCGAATGGCTGAGTGGGCAGGGGGAAAGAGGGTTAGAAAATCAACTCCAGCGACGTGCCGATTTAATCCCCAACCTTGTGAATGTGACACAAGCTTATGCCAAACAAGAAAAAGAGTTAGTCTCTTTATTGGTGCGGGCAAACGCACGGAATTTCTGAAACCATTGCTGGATAATAAGTCTGCTTGAAGAGATAGGATCTATTTAGAAAAATAAAATTTTAGGAGTAAACCTCTGTCTTTACAATTTATTACCGTTCCCCCTGAAACTTATCAATCCCCCGCAGGCTTAATTGTCACTTTGCATGGTTGGGGAGCTAATGCTGAGGATGTAGCATCTTTGTTACCCTTGCTCAACTTGCCTGATTATCAGTTTGTATTACCCAACGCACCTTTTCCTTATCCCTATTCCCCTGTAGGGAAGGCATGGTATGACTTACGGGTGGAGAATATGTATCAAGGATTGGCAGAAAGTCGGCAACTGCTAATAGATTTTTTGCAATCTTTAGAAAGTACCACTGGCGTACCTTTGTCACGTACCATTTTAAGTGGATTTTCTCAAGGTGGAGCAATGACTTTAGATGTCGGCTCAAAATTGCCCCTAGCAGGTTTAGCTGTCATGAGTGGGTATTTACATCCTGATGCAGTAGCGGCAGATCAAAAAGGGATTCCGCCGACTTTAATCAGCCACGGGAGATATGATGAAGTTGTCCCACTACAAGCTGCTTTGAAGGCACGAGAAACTCTAAAGTCTCTAAAAGTGGCGGTAGAATACCATGAATTTGACATGGGGCATGAAATAAATCCACAAACGTTAGAGGTGCTACGGAATTTTGTTGTAAATGTAATTGGCTAGTCAGAATTACGAATTTTTTATAAATTATGGTACAAATTCTGACAATTTTCACGAAATTAATGACCTCTAATGAGTAATATATATAGGGTGGCTGCGTTGGGCGCAACTTAACCCATGCTGAAGGCGAGTTCTGCATAAGGGAGGGGCAAGCATTATGACAACTCTAAGCATTTCCAGGAAAGAAATTGCTGCCATGACTGTGGCAGAAGTAGAAGAACTGGCTACACGTCTCGAGCTAGATAATTATAGTAATGCTTTTGAGGGTTTAAATGATTGGCATTTATTGCGAGCGATCGCATTTCAGCGTCCAGAGTTAGTTGAACCCTATATCTATCTCTTAGACTTGGAACCCTACGATGAAGCATAGTTGAGAGTTAGGAGTTAGGGGTTAGGAGTTAGGAGTTGGAAATTAATATTCGTAACTACTTGCTCCTAAATTCCTACTTACTCCCAACTTTTTACCATGACTAATCCAAAATCGAACAAAGTTCTAATTGGTGTAGGTGGCGGTATCGCCGCCTACAAAATCTGTGAATTGGTTTCGACGCTGTTTAAAACTGGGGTGGAAATCCGAGTTATCCTCACCCGTTCAGCACAAGAATTTATCACGCCTCTAACAATAGCCACCCTATCTCGTCATCCCGCCTACACAGATGATGATTTCTGGAAACCAACTCACTCTCGTCCGTTGCATATTGAGTTGGGTGAATGGGCAGATGTCATGTTAATTGCGCCCTTGACAGCTAATACATTAGCAAAGCTAGCCTACGGGATGGCAGATAATTTACTTACAAATACCGTGCTAGCTTCTACTTGTCCCGTGCTGTTAGCACCCGCAATGAATACGGATATGTGGGAACAGCTATCAGTGCAGCGAAATTGGCAACAGCTATTGATAGATAGCCGATATCATGGGATGAATACAGGATCGGGTTTATTAGCGTGTGATCGCATCGGTGCTGGTAGATTAGCAGAACCTCCAGAAATTTTGGCTCACATCCAATCGTTGTTACACACTCAAGGCAAACGAGATTTAGTAGGTAAACGAGTGTTAATTAGTGCTGGGGGAACGCGAGAGTATCTTGACCCAGTGAGGTTTATCGGCAATCCTTCCACAGGTAAAATGGGATTAGCTTTAGCACAAGCGGCACTTCACCGAGGCGCAAACGTCACTCTAGTATATGGCCCAGCCAATTGGGATGTACCATTAGGAGTGCAAGGGATTCCCGTTATTAGTGCCGAGCAAATGCAGCACGCCATGCTCAAATATTTACCCAACGCTGATGTAATTGTCATGTCAGCAGCCGTTGCAGATGTGAAGCCACGAGATTATAGTACAGAGAAATTACCCAAGCGATCGCTCCCCCAAAACTTACCTCTCGAACCAGTAACGGATATAGTCGCCCAATTAGCACAACATAAACAGCCGCATCAGATATTAATTGGATTTGCAGCACAAACCGGGGATATTGTCAAGCCTGCATTAGAAAAGTTACAGAGTAAAAAACTCAATGTTATTGTTGCCAATCCCATCGATCAACCTGATAGTGGTTTTGGGAGTGATAATAATCAAGCGATATTTTTAGATAATCAAGGACGGCAAGTAGCGATCGCACCTTGTTCTAAATTAGAAATGGCCCATCATTTATTTGATTTTGTCCTATTTTGACCAACAAGTTCCCTAATCCCTAATACCGCGCCAAGACACAAAAATTTCTTTGTGCGTCTTGCTGATGTGTTGACATTTTAAATTACATCATTTAATGTAATTTGGAATTGATGTAAAAAATATCCGATTACAGTTATGTACTTTGAAGATGTGCATCAGTGGCAGGGAACTGCAAAGGTTCTGACAAAGGAGCTAAAATGCCAGATTGAACAGCTTCAATGGTCTATAGAATCATCTGCCGTGCGTACTGTTCGATCGTAGAGAGCGAAACAACTTTTATCACAATCTAAAGGGCAAGAATTAGCTCACTTTTAAGCATAAGTGAAACTTGTCGATTGAGATAAATTGACCTTTGGGCTTACATCGCTCAGGTTATTACTTTAGGTGATAAGGGAATATTACCTCCTCTCATTTCGAGCGTTTTTCCCATCCCTAATTGAGGCAGGGCTATCTCATTCGATATCTTAGAGATTTTGTCAAGAGTATGAGTCAGAATTTGCTTGAGTAGAAAAAAGCAAAACTACGACTTCAACCAGTAAATTTAAGTGCGTTGGCAAAGCCTTGCCGAAGGCATCGCCATTTTCTTACCCAATCAGATTTTTTAGTCACCTGATTTTTTGGCTTGAAACGCTTGTAAATGAGCGCCTTTTAAGAAAGGAAACAGCCTTGCTACTTGAGGAGAGATATGAATGGTTACACAAAATCTTGATTTATTCGGTTATAGCGTCACTTAACAACATGACAAAAGAATCCCCTTTAGTCTCTGTTATTGTACCGGCCTACAATGCTGATACTTTTATTGAACGGACATTGAATTCTATACTCACTCAAACGTACATAAATATTGAAGTATTAGTTGTTGATGACGGTTCCGAAGACAGAACTGCTGAAATCGTAAAATCTTTTGTTGAGAAAGACAGTCGTGTCATTCTATTGGAACAAAAAAATGCAGGGGTAGCCGCTGCTCGCAATTTAGCAATTGAAAAGTCTAGCGGTGAATATATAGCACCAATTGATGCCGACGATATTTGGTATCCCCAAAAACTAGAAAAGCAAGTGCAATACATGTTAGAAGGAGACCAATCTCTAGGATTAGTCTACGCCTGGTCAGTGAGGATTGATGAAAATGATTTAATTTTTGGGATAAGTGATATTGAATATTATAAAAATTTTCTTACTGTGGAGGGAACGGTTTACCCTGCTCTACTTTACACCAACTTTATAAACAATGCTAGTGCACCTCTGATCCGCCGATCTTGTTTTAAAAAAGTTGGCTTTTACAACTGCAAACTTAAAGCACATAATGCTCAAGGTTGCGAAGATTGGGAACTTTATCTGCGTATTGCTGAACATTATAAGTTTAGGGTAGTACGAGAATTCTTGATTGGTTACCGTCAGGTAAGAGGAAGTATGTCTCGTAATTATCTTTCAATGGAAAGGTCTTACAATCTAGTTATGGCAGAATTTCGACCAAGACATCCAGAAATTGCTACTTATATCTACAATTTATCTACTAGCAATTTTTATATTTACTTATTAGAAGCTAGTCAGGAGTGTGGAGATTATTGGAATACTGTGGTCTTGGTATATAAAGCTATAAAATTAGACTATACTCAAATTGTTAGATTATTTAAACGTCATTTTTTAATGAAACTTATTTTAAAAATTGCAGGTAAACCAATTATGCATTTCATGGGTCTTGAACATGACTACTGGTATAAAGCCTTCAAAATGAGAAATAAAAAATTTTCTAAAATATCAGATATAAATTGTATGATTAAAATTCCCAATAAAACTGGGAGAACTAACAAAGATCAGCAACAATATGTGGAATTATACGAGAGAATTCAATTGCAAAAATGGTTGCGAATTTTGCAGTTTCTCAAGCAGTTGAATGAGCAATCAACTCAATTAAAAGAAAAATAAAAATTAGGCTTACTTAAAATTATTTTGATTAAAAAACTTCAAATAAAAGAAATAAAGTTGATGAAAAGGCTATTGCCTTTACTGAAAAATTATCCTATGGCAATACCGATAATTGTCATTTTAGGGATACTATCATCTTTGTTTGAAGGGCTGGGAATCAGCTTATTTATTCCGCTGTTACAAAGTGTGGTTCAGACAAGTTCATCAGTTACAGACAGCAATTTTTTTGTAGATTTTCTCAATCGAATATTTATTCATGTTTCAACAAATAACCGTTTTATAATTATTACTCTCTGTATTTTAGGCAGTATTATTTTTAAAAACTGCTTGGTTTATGGTAATTCAATATTATTTGCTTGGTTAAATGCACGAATTGGACATCGGTTGCGATCGGGAATTTTCCAACAATTTTTGACTTTAAGTTATAGCTTCTTAGAAAAGAATGAATCAAGCAAGTTGATGAACACGCTGGCTAGTG
The DNA here is from genome assembly GCF_034932245.1 of Nostoc sp. UHCC 0251. Taxonomy (NCBI): domain Bacteria; kingdom Bacillati; phylum Cyanobacteriota; class Cyanophyceae; order Nostocales; family Nostocaceae; genus Nostoc; species Nostoc sp. UHCC 0251. The sequence continues at coordinate 6,246 of NZ_JAYGHD010000015.1, read as the reverse complement.
AAACTTGGCGAACTGGTCAAGCTTTATCTACCCTAATTGGGATCATCATTACTAACTGTACAGTTGCTATTTATACAATTATATTGCTATTGATTTCATGGCAACTAACTTTGTTAGTATCTGTCTTAATAATTTTGGTTTCTCTTGGGATCAGGTTAGTTACACGTCAAGTAAAACATTTGGGAGAACAAGCAGTAGAGGCTAATTCTGCTCTGGCAAAACGGATGTGGGAAGGGTATTCAGGGATGAAAGTTATCAGAGCTTTTGGGCGTGAAGCTTATGAACAAGAGCTTTTTGATGCTGCATCAAACAAGGTAGTCAATACATTTTTTAAACTTGATATTGTATCAGGGATAGTGCAACCGATATCTGAAATTTTATCGGCAGTGATACTAATGTTAATCCTCGTGATTGCACTGTTGATAGACCGGAATGCATTACCTAATTTACTAACTTTTATATTTATCCTCTATCGCCTACAACCTCGGGTACAACAATTAGATAGCTCTCGTGTCAGTCTACTGGCTTTAAGTAGTTCTGTAGATGAAGTAATGTCCCTTTTAGAATCCTTTGATAAACCTTATATTCACTCTGGTACTATTCCTTTTAAAAGTTTGGAGCAAGGAATTTACTTTGAATCTGTTGAGTTTCGCTACAATCCTCAGGACAAACTTGCAATTCAGGATATTTCAATTTGTATTCCCAGAGGTAAAACCACTGCTATAGTAGGCCCTTCCGGAGCAGGTAAATCCACAATCATTGGCTTGATATGCCGATTTTATGATACTAGCTCAGGGGAAATTTATATTGACAATTTCCCCATAAGAGAATTGAATTTGACTGACTGGCGTAATCAAATTGCCATTGTCAGTCAGGATATCTACATGTTTAGTACAACCGTGCTGGAAAACATTGCCTATGGTCGGTTAGATGCGACAAAAAAGGAAATTATCGCAGCTGCAAAACTTGCCAATGCCCATGAATTTATTAGTCAACTACCTCAAGGTTACGACACTAAGGTAGGCGATCGCGGAATTCGCCTCTCAGGAGGACAAAGACAGCGCATAGCCTTAGCTCGTGCTATTGTCCGCAACCCAGAGATTCTGATTTTGGATGAGGCGACGAATGCTCTCGATAGTATTGCCGAACACTTAATTCAAGATGCTCTAAACACCCTCAGTCAAGATCGTACAGTTATTGTCATCGCCCATCGCCTATCTACTATTGAACAAGCAGATCAGATCGTTGTGTTGGATGAGGGACGGGTGATGGAACAGGGTAACCTTCAACAGTTACTTAAGATCAACGGACTATTTGCCCAGCTTTATCACTTGCAATACCGCAATGCTAGCAATTGAGAAAACAACTTTAACTTTACTATGTCCTATAGCATCATCGAAATCGAAGTAACACAACCTTTACCTATCATATCCCTCTCAAACAGAGATACAGGTATTGCTCTAATTTTGCGACGCAAAGATCGGCCTATCGGTTTTTTGATGAAAGCACTACCAGCAGGTAGTCAAATCACGCCAGAAAACCTAACTCAATTGATCGCCGAAGAGGCAGGAGTTAAACTACTTCAGGAGAGTATTCGGGAAGAATTGACGGCTTTAGAGCATCAACAAGAAGACGCGGGGATACGGGAACACGGGGACACTAACCCTGCGAGCCTCTTCTTTAAAAGACCTTTGCCTTCTCTAACCGTGGCAATTTGTACCAAAGACCGCCCAGAAAATTTAGCTCGGTGCTTGCAGTCTTTACTAAATTTGCAACCATCTACCTGGGAATGGGAAATTTTGGTAATTGATAATGCTCCTAGTGATGAACGCACCAAAGAACTAGTAGCCTCATTCCCTAAAGTCCGTTATGTTCGAGAACCAAAACCTGGTTTAGACTTTGCCCGAAATTGTGCTTTACATTCAGCAATGGGAGAGCTTCTGGCTTACTTAGATGATGATGTTCTTGTAGACCGAAAATGGCTAGAAGGTTTGATGGAAGCATGGACAGAAAATCCTGATGCTGCCGTTTTTACCGGACTGGTACTGCCTTACGAGTTAGTTACAGACGCTCAAATTCTCTTTGAACAAAGAGGCGGCTTTCGTCGCGGCTTTGAAAAGATTCGCTACGGTCAAATTTTGCCAGGTAATCCGCTACACCCTTGTGGAGCAGGAATCTTTGGAGCAGGTTGCAATATGAGTTTGCGCCGGAATATTTTATTAGAAATCGGCGGCTTTGATGAGGCTTTGGATACAGGAGCAACTCTGCCTGGTGGTGGGGATTTGGATATTTTTTATCGGGTGATTCGAGCAGGTTATCCACTGGTATACGAACCCAAATATTTGGTGTTTCACCAGCACCGTCGGGAATATACCCAACTGCGTCGCCAATATTGGACTTGGGGATTAGGATTCATGGCTTTTGTGGTTAAATCTTACCAAAGTGACCCTGCCCAACGTTCTCAATTACGCCGTCTTGTCTGGTGGTGGTTTAAGGATCAATTGAAGCAATTAAAAAATAGTTTGAGGGGTCATCATGTTTTACCGGCAACCATGATTCTGGCGGAATTTTGGGGCGGAATCTTAGGAATTTTAGGAGAATATCCCCGCTCTTTAAAACGTGTTGAGAATATTCGGAGGCAATTTTCATGAATACCTTTGCTCCCTGGAAAATTCTGCACATTGATTTGAGTTTAGGTATCCCCACACTTACGGTTGAACCAGAATATCAGGTGATTTATGCGGTTTTTTGGTGGCACGGCATTCCCCTTGGCGATCAGGAGATTTTGGCAACACAATTGCCAATGCCAGCTACGCAATTAGTAAATTTAGTTTTGCAAGCAATTGTACCAGCAGTTGGCGATCGCCTATTTACACAAGGTTTCAAACCGCCTTTGCCAGTAATTTCTCCAAACCCTGCACGGGATATGCCTGTTGACTTTCACGCACTGATGGCATTGGAAAAACCCCTTAAGCAACTTCAAAAATGCTGTTCGGAGCCTGTCAATGGTTCAATTTCTGTAGTTGTGTGTACGCGGAATCGCCCAGAGGAATTGGCCAGATGTTTGCGATCGCTGCAAAATTTATCCCCACCTCCCCAGGAGATTATAGTTGTAGATAATGTTCCAAATTCCGATGCTACACGCCAGCTAGTTGCTCAATTCTCCGGTATTCAATATGTCTTAGAACAACGTCCGGGGCTGAGTGTGGCTCGCAATACTGGAATTTGCCATAGTATCGGCGACATAATTGCCTTTACCGATGATGATGTGGTGGTTCATCCTGATTGGATTGTACGATTGGAGCAAGGCTTTCAAGACCCGAGAGTCATCGCAGTCACCGGGTTAATGCTACCCGCAGAACTAGAAACACAAGCACAATTAATTTTCCACAGAGGTGCTGGAGGTACAGGTTGGGGATACCGTAGCGTTACCTTTGATCCTCAGTTCTTCGCCGAGATGAAATCTCGAGGTGTCCCGGTTTGGCGTATTGGTGCTGGAGCCAACATGGCATTTCGACGCCAAGCTTTTGATCTGGTAGGGTACTTTGACGAATGTTTAGGAGCAGGCGCTTCTGGATGTAGCGAAGATTCCGAATTCTGGTACAGAATTCTTGCAGAAGGCTGGCTTTGTCGCTACGAACCAACCGCTGTGATTTATCACTACCATCGCCGGGACATTGATGGCTTAAAACACCAGGCATACCAGTATATGCGCGGTCATGTCGCAGCGCTTTTAGTGCAGTTTGCTAAATACAAACACTGGGGCAATATCCGCCGTCTCCTTTTAGCTTTGCCCATTTACTATAAACAGCGGTTTTTACAAGAACTGAAAACAGGCTTTCAACCCAAGCACAGTTCCCTCTTAGCAGAAATTTCTGGATGTTTAGCAGGAGTCAAATTTTACATCGATAACCGTATATGTTGTCCTAAGGCATGCAGCAAAAGGAAAAAAGTTTGAGCTTTGTTTACTTTTATTTACACAGGTTTGTTTTATTGTGTCGGCTTACTTACAAAGAATTAAAAATCTCATTTATTAATTACCAATTCTAACTATGCTAACTTTATCACCCAAGCAAAATACAGCTTATAAAGCACCTTTAGAAAAGTTTCTCGCCCAGAACCCTTTCCCAGAACCACTCACCCAAGGCTTTTTTTATCGGGAAAAGATGCGTGCTATTCATGACATTGCTCCCAATAAACCATTGCAGGCAATTCTCGAAATAGGTGGTGGACAAAGTGGCTTAACTGCCTTGTTATATCCACAAGCACAAATTACGAACTTAGACTTAAATCCCCAGTACTCTCAAGCTCCCTGTAACCAACAAGAACGGGTATGCTTTGTCTGTAGGGATGCAACTGCTTTACCTTTTGAAAATAATTCCTTTGACGCGGTGACAATGTTCGACCTTTTAGAACACGTCCCAGACGATCGAAAGGCAGCAAAAGAGGCTTTGCGAGTACTGCGACCAGGTGGTTTTCTCTTGATTAGTACTCCCAATGAAAATTGGCGGTTTCCCTACTACAAATTTATGAAATCCATCTGTCCTAGTGAGGCAGAAATTATGGCAGAATGGGGTCATGTCCGGCGTGGCTATACTTTGGCAGAACTTCAGATTTTGATAAGTTTACCCTGTCAGGAGTATGCCACGTTTATCAATCCCCTCACAGTACTCGGTCATGATATTGCATTTTCACACTTATCTCACTACCAACGTCAATTTTTGTCTAAAATGCTTAGTCCTCTGACATGGCTAAGTTATTACCTACACCAGGCACACTCAAAGGGTACAGAAACCGCATCGGTTTGGCAAAAGCATGAATAACCAGTTACAATCGACGATCGCTTTGCTACACTGGGGCGATTTAATCGAAGACTTTTTAGACACCATTGGGGTTTCGTTTGAGGCTTTTTGCAACGAGATGACGGGTGGCTGGATGTTTGGTTACATCAGTGCTTTAAAACTAGCTGGTGTCCGGACAGTGCTTTTCTGTATTTCTGGTCGTGTTGCTGAACCTATGCGCTATACCCACAAGCCTACAGGTGCTACTATCTGTGTGTTGCCTGTTCCCAAAATCTACCACGTTGCTCGGCGTCAGATACCCAATCCTTATGCTTGGAATCTCAACGAAGCAATTGGAGAGATTCACGGTGTCCGCCGCATCCTCCTAGCAATCCTCAAAGACATATCACCTTACCTGGCGACACCTACAGTAACACTGGCGCGGGAACTGCGGCGCGAGGGTTGCCAAGCAATTCTCTGCCAAGAGTACGAATATGCTCGTTTTGATGTCTGCGTACTGTTGGGACAGTTAGTGGGTTTGCCTGTATTTGCAACCTTCCAGGGAGGTGACTTTCAACTATCACGATGCGAACGTCCTTTGCGTCCTCTGACAGTGGGACTTTGTGCTGGTTTAATTGTGGCTACTCAAACCGAGGTGCAGCGAGTGCAGTCCTCCTACGGCATCCCGTCTGCAAAGCTGGCACGGATTTTCAACCCATTGGATGTCATAAATTGGCAGGCTATAGATCGTAGTGAAGCTAGAACGGTGTTGGATATCCCCCTTAATGCTCAGGTGGTAGTGTGTCACGGGCGTATTGATATACACCGCAAGGGTCTGGATATTCTCTTGGATGCTTGGAAACAGGTATTGAGCGATCGCCCTGAAAGAGACTTGTGGTTGCTACTTGTAGGAACAGGCAGCGATACCGACAAGTTACATCAACTGATTGACCAGATGCAACTACGTGGGGTGCTGTGGGTAGATGAATATGTGCGCGATCGCACTGCAATTCAACGTTACCTGTCGGCTGCTGATGTTTATACTCTCCCCTCCAGACACGAAGGCTTTCCCGTAGCTCTTATCGAAGCCATGTCCTGTAGCTTACCTGTGGTAGCGACTGACGCGCCCGGAGTGCCTGATATCCTAGAGGGCGGTGAGGCATCGGGTGGGTTGGTAGTGCCGCGTGGCGATGCTATGGCACTGGCTTTAGCTCTAGGTCGTATCTTAGACAACCAGGCTTGGGGGCGCGAACTAGGTAAGCTTGCCCGATGTCGGGTGGTGGAGTGCTTTTCTTTGGAGGCAATTGGTAAGCAATTGCGTGACTTTTTGTTCAGTTGATAATCTGTCTTACCTCTTAGAACTGAATCTGTAATTTTGTAAGTTAATAATTTTGCATAATACCAAAATCTTTGTAGAGACGTAGCAGTGCTACGTCTCTACATCCAGATTCATACTTTAATTCAG
>NZ_JAYGHD010000014.1:0-48633 GCF_034932245.1 Nostoc sp. UHCC 0251 | reverse complement strand
CTACGCGTTAGCGAAGCTTTCGCTTTAGCGATACGCTCAGTACAAGTGACTAATGACTAATGATCAAAAAACAATCACTGCTAACTATACTCTGATTTTCCTCCATTGGAGGGATGAGTTAATATCGAAATATTGATAATCTATCTAGCAGCAAACATTTAATAAATAACAAGTACGTCTATGGCATCTCCTACACCACTGAATGGCACAGAACTAGTAGATTGTGCTAGAGCAAATGCCAAGCAAGGTATTGAAACTGCTGCTTATCAATGTGGCTATGGTCAAGACCTCAACAAATTTGCCAGAGAACTTAGACAAGCTTGTGAAGAAATGAATTTACAAGTAAAGGAACTCAGCGGATTGATCACTGACCAGGACATGATACTGCAATTGGGTACTGGCGAAATTGTTGCTCCAGATACGCCATCAGAATTGTAAAAGTCATTCATTTGTACTTTGTCCTTTGTTGTTCACTAATGACCAATGACCAATGACTAATGACTAATGACCAATGACTCTTTCATAACTTTAAAATTACCCTTGCCAAATTGAAGTAGATTAAAACGCCTACTACATCAACTGCTGTAGTAATGAATGGTGCTGACATTAATGCCGGATCTAAACGGAGGTAGCGAAATAGAAACGGCAATGCTGAACCGGAGACAGAAGCTAAAAGAGAAATAGCTACTAGACTACTGCCTACAGCGATCGCTACTTCTAATTGTCCTTGCAGGAAGTAAGCCCAGACAGTAGCGATTGTACCTAACATTCCTCCTAATAATGCCCCTGCGATCGCCTCCCGGCCAATTACTTGCAATGCGCCAAGAGATCGGATTTCATCGGTATTCATCCCGCGAATCACGACTGTGGAAGACTGGGCACCCACGTTACCACCAGTACCAGTCAGCAAAGGGATAAACGCCGTCAGTGCCACCACTTTTGCTAAGAGATCCTCTTGCGACTTAATAATTGTTCCTGTAATGGTATTGGTTACAAGTAAAACCAATAACCATACAACCCGCTTCCGAGCAATTTCCAGCAAATTCATCTGAAAATAATTGTCGCCCCCTGACTGCACACCACCACCCAAGGCATAAATATCCTCGGTGGTTTCTTGTTGCAGAATGTCAATCACATCATCGACGGTGATAATACCTACTAGACGCTGTTCCCGATCAACTACAGGCACAGCCAGAAAATCATATCTTTGGATTAATCTGGCAACTTCTTCCTGATCTGTATCAGTGTGGACAAACACCACATCACGCGTCATAATTTCGCCAATAACTTGCTCAGGCTGAGATGTTACCAACTCCCGTAACGATACAATACCCGTTAAGCGCCTTGCTGCATCCATGACATAAAGATAATAAATCATCTCACTGGCATTAGCTAAGTTGCGAATTCGCTCTAGGGCTTGAGATACTGTAAAGTTTTCTTTCAGCGAGATTAATTCTAGTGTCATGATTCGCCCAGCAGTATCAGCTCCATAACCCAATAGTTGGGCTGTAGCTTGGCGTTCTGCTGGACTCAGTTGTTCTAGTAAACGATTGACGACTTTTGCTGGTAATTCATCAAATAACCTAGCTCGGTCATCCGACGACATTTGATCGACAATATCGCGGACTTCCTGACTTTTAAGTTCCTCAATTAACCGTTCTTGAACGCTGTAGTCGAGATATTCATAAACCTCTATAGCCTCATCCTTAGAAAGCAAGCGAAAAGCCAAAGCGTGCATTGCTTCTGGCAAACCCTCAATCGCCTCGGCAATATCCGCAGGCTGCACAGGTACGAGAATAGCTTTTGCTCCCTGCAAGTCTCCTGTTTCTAGAAGCATTTGCAGCTGAGTTCGCACTAAATCTCGCAATTCCCTGCGTGAGACATTTTGGATGGTAGAGTTTAAATTGTTTGTCTCAGTCAAAGTCCACTTTCCTCAGCCAGTTTGAACAAGGTTGCTGCCCTTAGTCTAGGGGAAAGTGGGAATGTGTAGCATTAAACTTGTGATTTTTCTGGCTTGGAAGAGATTGAAAAGTTTTGTAAATTAATTACATAATCAGTGTTTTGGACGCTGATTATTTTTTGCGATCGTGTACCCGCTCAACTTAGCTGATTGCTGGATAGTCCATTTACAACAGGGTTACTCAAATAGTAGATGATCTGGGGATTCTAGCGGATTGTAAGCTGTCGCGCATTTAACTTGTACATCTTTTCGTGTTGACAGTTGACAGTTCAGACGATCTAACCCTAAAAATCAAGGATTTAGAGCAAATTAACTTATGAATGCAAAAAATGAAAAATATATATTTTGATGCAAAAAGCGTTGGGTTTGTGCCTCCAAGTTTGGGAGCTACCTCAATTTATTGAGCGGGTGAACCTGAAACCTCTAAATCCATATTTTGTGACTAGTGGGGTTTTAGTAAAACTTTTCGAGTCACTGAGTCTAGGTTAGTGTTATATCTCTGCTATTGTTTGTAACAAAGATATAAATATAAATTAAATTGACGGTTAAAATCAGGTTCTCTACGCAGCCTTTTAACAAAAGTTAAAACATATAATTGCAGTCAAAATGAAGCAGCGATAAATTATATTTTTTCAAATCTTTAAATATTAAAATTTTTCTTTATCCAATTTTTATAGAATTAATATTTTTGGAGAGAAAAAACATGAGATTATACATACGTATGTTGGAAGTTTTTACTTAAAGTTCATCAAAACTTTGATATTACTTCAAAAACGTATATGTCAATGTGAATTTTCAAATAAAGTTCCACAAAAACAAAGACATAACACTATGTTCTATTGTTAGATGTGTAATTGATTGATATCAAGCATAATTTAATTTTTGTATAAAACATGACATAACTGCTTAAATGTATATTCGCCCTAATTGGGCATTGCTTCATCTCAAATTCATGCACCTGAACATCAGTGAGATTAACAGCCTTCAAGTGAGGTGATTTATAATTTTTGGTTAAATTCACCAAATTTAATTCATACGCATCAAAGCCCAGAAATTTGTTGAAAGAAAATAAAGATTTATAAGGAATAGACGCCCTCCAATTAATCTCTAGTATTTCTATACAAATTTTTCTATATACCTGCTTTTAGGGTAAAGCAAGGCATATAAATTGATCATGTCTTATTTGAAACTTGATATAAATAAGCAGCAGAGCAGTAAAGAAAAGGAGCAAACAAAACACTAATCAGCAATTAATTTAAATTGTTTAAATATTAATAAGCGAATAATTAGTTTATTAATATATTTTTAATGCAAACCGTTACAGGTTATTTTGGGAATCTTCCATATCAGAATGATTCTGAAACATGAACTATGAAATTATTTCTATCACTATTGTGAGGCATATATCTCAATATGACTATTTTAGAAAATCAACCTCTTAATCAACAGTTATCAACATCTGTAAGTCCAATAATTGGTGCCCAATCATCTCTACAAAGCATTGATCAGATACAACCCAGTATTTCTGCTAGTGCCAGCGTGCTCTCTCAGGGAGATGGACTCAAAGCAGAGTACTACGACAACATAAACTTCACCAACTTAAAGCAAACTCGCACAGATCCGACAGTCAACTTTAACTGGGGTCGTAGTTCTCCAGATCCATCCATCGGTGCAGATACTTTTTCAGTGCGTTGGACAGGTCAGGTAGAAGCTAAGTACAGCGAGACTTACAACTTCTACACCACTGCTGATGATGGTGTGCGACTGTGGGTCAATGATCAGCAAATCATCAATAAATTTGTCAATCAATCTGCCACAGAATACAGTGGTGCGATCGCACTAGTTGCAGGTCAGAAGTACGATATTAAACTTGAGTACTACGAAAATGCATACGATGCCGTTTCTCGACTGGCTTGGTCAAGCTCCTCTCAGAGTAAAGAAATCATTCCCCAGTCGCAACTGTATAGTACAGCTAGTAGTGGCAACGGACTCAAAGCAGAGTACTACGACAATATAAACTTCACCAACTTAAAGCAAACTCGCACAGATCCGACAGTTAACTTTAACTGGGGTCGTAGTTCTCCAGATCCATCCATCGGTGTAGATACCTTCTCAGTGCGTTGGACAGGTCAGGTAGAAGCTAAGTACAGCGAGACTTACAACTTTTACACCACTGCTGATGATGGTGTGCGGCTGTGGGTCAATGATCAGCAAATCATCAATAAATTTGTCAATCAATCTGCCACAGAATACAGTGGTGCGATCGCACTAGTTGCAGGTCAGAAGTACGATATTAAACTTGAGTACTACGAAAATGCATACGATGCCGTTTCTCGACTGGCTTGGTCAAGCTCCTCTCAGACCAAAGAAATCATTCCTCAGTCCCAACTGTATAGTAAGGTCAACATAGCTAGTAATGGCAACGGACTCAAAGCAGAGTACTACGACAACAAAGACTTCACCAACTTAAAGCAAACTCGCACAGATTCGACAGTCAACTTTAACTGGGGTCGTAATTCTCCAGACCCATCCATTGGTGCAGATACCTTCTCAGCGCGTTGGACAGGTCAGGTGGAAGCCAAGTACAGCGAGACTTACAATTTCTACACCACTGCTGATGATGGTGTGCGATTGTGGGTTAATGATCAACTACTGATCGATAAGTTTGTCAATCAATCTGCCACAGAATACAGTGGAGCGATCGCACTAGTTGCAGGTCAAAAGTACGATATTAAACTTGAGTACTACGAAAATGCATACGATGCCGTTTCTCGACTATCTTGGTCAAGCTCCTCGCAGACTAAAGAAATCATTCCTCAGTCCCAACTGTATTCACCAGATATTCAGACCGCTATCACCTTAGGATCATCTTCCACGACTATCAACGAAGGCGCTGGTAGGGTGACCATAACTTTGCTGAAAACTGGTGATTTAAGCAGCACATCTTCAATTAAGTATGCAACCATAGCTGGTACTGCCACAGCAGGGGTTGACTACGGAAGTGAAGGCACCGAAAGCGCTGGAACCCTTATTTTTGCGCCAGGACAAAGCAGCAGACAGATATCCATTCCGATTAATGACGATTTCTTAGCAGAAGCAGATGAAACCTTTAGTTTCGTTATTGATCAGGCAGTGGGAGCAACACTAGGACTCCAAAGAACCCTCGGAATTACAATTCAAGATAACGATCGCTCTAGCATCGATTTCACTCAACCAGTAGTTAATGAGAGTGACGGTACTGCTACGGTGACAGTTACACGGGGTAACATTTCTGGTGCTGCTAGCCTGGACTACATAACCGTGGATGGGACTGCTAAAGCGGGATCTGACTACCAGGCTGCATTTGGAACCTTGACCTTTGCAGCAGGACAAGCCAGTAAGACCATTGCTATCGCCCTTAAGAATGACAACGTTACCGAAGTAAATGAAACATTTACTTTGAAGTTCAGTAACGCAGTTGGAGTGCAACTAGCTACTCAACAGACAACTATCACTATTATCGATGATGACAATGGTAACTTTGCTTTAGATACAGTAGCTTCTGGTTTGGAGCAACCCACAGCTTTTGACTGGACATCTGACGAGAAGCGCATGTTCATTGCCCAGAAAAACGGGGTAGTGCGAGTCTTGAACAACGGCACTTTATTATCAACACCATTTATTGATATTTCATCTGAGGTTAATGATACGCGCGATCGCGGTCTTTTAAGCATTGCCGTACACCCAGATTTTGGCAAAGCCACAAACCCCAAAAACTACGTTTATCTGTTGTATACCTACGACCCACCAGAAACCAATTTAAACAACCCTAAAAACAATCCCAATAGCGGATTGGACAATCCCGATCAAAATGGCAATCGGACTGCACGGCTAATTAGGGTAGAAGCTGACCCCAAGACTAATTACACTACTGCTATTGCTGGCAGTGAAGTTGTGCTTTTAGGTACTAATGGCATTTGGGAAAATATCAATCGTCCAGATGGAAATAGCACAAATGTCTCACTTGGCTACGCACCATCAGGAATTCTCAACAAAGATACTGGTAAGCCGTTTACTAGCTTGCAGGATTATCTCAATAATCTCGATAAAGTCGAAAATGTCCAAAATTTTATAGCTAACGATAGTGAATCTCACTCAGTTGGTTCTGTGCGCTTTGGCACTGATGGTTCTCTGTTTGTGAGCTTAGGAGATGGCACTTCCTACAATGGGATAGATCCCCGTGCAATTCGCGTCCAGGATGTCGATAATCTGTCCGGCAAGATCCTACGGATTGATGCAATTACTGGTCAAGGCTTATCAAATAATCCTTTCTACAACGGTGACCCCGATAGCAATCGTTCCAAAGTTTATAACTTAGGTCTGCGTAACCCCTTCCGCTTCACAATTGATCAGAGTACCAATACCCCCTTTATTGGTGATGTTGGCTTCAATTCTTACGAAGAGGTCAATATTGGAAAACCAGGAGCTAACTTTGGCTGGCCATTCTATGAAGGTGGCCTTGATGCAAATGGCAATATCACCAGTCTGAAACAACGAAGCTATTCTAACTTAGATGCAGCGAAAGCCTTCTATAGTAGTGGCAAAACTGTTGCAGCACCAGCTTACACTTATAAGCATTTTGCTTCCAATTCGATTGTCTTAGGTGACTTTTACACAGGCAGTACTTTTCCCTCAATCTATCAAGGTGCCTTATTCGTTGGTGATTTCAGTCAAGGAACCATTGACGCTTTGACATTTGATAGTGAGGGCAAACTTGTCTCAGTTAAACGGTTTGCTTCTCAAGCAGACAGGCCTAATCTAGGGCTAACTGCACAAATCACCACTGGAAAGGATGGCAATCTATACTACGCAAACTTGACCGGGGGTGAAATTGATCGCTTCCGACCTGTTTAGAGACAAGGGGATAAGGGGGCAGGGGAAGCAGGGGAAGCAGGGGAAGATGAGGGGGACAAGGTAGAATAACTAATGCCCCATGCCCAATGCCCAATGCCCAATGCCCAATGCCCCATGCCCAGTTCAAGATAACTTTGTCAAAAATCCCAGCAATTTTTTGGTATTTGATGTCAGGAGGGTTCGGCGATAAGCATCAGCGGCTTTTTTAATTGCTTCGGCTTGAGTGGGATAAGGATGAATTACACTGCTTAACTTACTCAAACCGAGCTTATTCACCATTGCCGTAGTTACTTCTGATATCATCTCACCTGCGTGACTGGCAACAATAGTTGCGCCGATAATTTCATCAGATCCTTTTTTATGGTGGATTTTGAGAAATCCTGACTCTTCACCATCTGCGATCGCTCGGTCTACACTACTAAAAGGTATTTTGATTGTCGTCATCTCAATACCCAATTTCTGCGCCTCGTGTTCATACAACCCTACATGGGCAATCTCTGGGTCAGTATAAGTTACCCAAGGCATCACCAGACTACTGAGTTTCGAGCGTCCTAAGCCAAAGGGAGAAAACAGCGTATTCTTAATCACAATCCGCGCCGCAGCATCAGCAGCATGGGTAAACTTCCAGTTCATGCAGATATCACCAGCTGCATAAATTTTGGGATTGGTTGTCTGGAGATAATCATTTACCTTTACACCTTGGCGCTTGTCGTATTCCACCCCAACTGATTCTAAATTTAAACCTTCCACATTTGGCGATCGCCCCGCACCAACTAAAATTTCATCTACCGTCACTGAATCTCGATGACCATTGGAGGAAAAGTAAAGCCGTTTTCCCTCAGTGACAGTTACCACTTCTTCCAACTTGGAATTCAGCACCACGCGAATTCCTTCGTTAATCAAAACCTTTTGCAGAATTTCAGCAGCCTCAGCATCTTCTTTATTCAGCAGATGAGAACCGCTATGGAAAAGTACCACCTCAGAACCCAAACGCCGGAAAGCTTGCGCCAATTCGCAACCAATGGGGCCGCCACCAATCACCGCTAAACGTTCCGGTCGTTGAATCAGCGAAAAAACCGTCTCATTAGTTAGATAACCTGCCTTTTCAATTCCCGGAATTGACAATTGTGCAGCTCTTGCGCCAGTCGCAATCACAGCTTTTTTAAATCGAAGGGTTTTGTCGCCAACTTCTACGGTATTTTTACTCGCAAATCGACCGCTACCCAAAAAGACATCCACACCCAAGTTTTTAAACCGCTCCGCCGAGTCATTATGGCTAATATCAGCCCTTATCCGCCGCATCCTTGCCATAACTTTGGGAAAATCAACATCAATATTATGTTTGGGAATATTAACTCCCAAGTTTTGAGCATCCCAAATTTCGCCAACCACGCGAGCAGACCGAATAATAGTTTTAGATGGTACGCAACCGACGTTTAAGCAATCTCCACCCATGAGATGCTTTTCAATTATCGCCACTTTTAAACCCAAATCCAGACCCGCCGCCCCCGCAGCCACCACTAACCCCGCCGTACCAGCACCAATTACTACTAAATCGTAAACATCTGCGGGTTGAGGATTAACCCAATTTGGCGGATGGACGTAAGACACCAACTTTTGGTTATACTCATCCGTTGGCCGAACGGTGACTCTCTCGAATTCAGAATTGGTCATTGGCTAAACTCCTCTTAAGAATTGAAAATACTAAAGTCAACATAAATTTGGAGACTGGTGTCCTTTATTTTGAATGATTGTTTAATAAGAATTACATCTTTGCACTGTTTTATCGGTTTGAGAATTGACAAATAATCTGCTTTGCTGAAGTAGCAGGAAGTTTTCAAACGCATAGGCGCTTCTCTACGTTCGCGCAGCGTGTCGTAGACAGACGCTACGCAAACGCCTTCCCGCAGGGTGGGGACACAAAGTTTTGTCAAGTAAATATTAAGAAATTAATAAATTTAACAAGTTGTGGGGGTTTAAGTCCCCGGCTTCTATCAAGCCGCAAGTGTTGTGGCTCTTTCTAAATCCCCGTTACAACACGTAATTGCGTTAGCGACGTAGGAGCGTCATTGCGAATTGCGAATTGCGAATTGCGAATTGGTTTATGCAGCTTACCCTGGCTGACAAAATCCCTAGCAAGCGTCAATAATACAAGACACTGCGCTGTTTACAAGGTTCTCCATCGTATGGAGACTGATTGCCGGTTCAGAAAATGGAAAATTCCAAAATATTTTTCCCTCAAAAGTTGTGACAGTAGCATAGAAAAGACCTCCATATCCAGCAAGCGATGGTATGAAGCTGATTTCTTCTATTTCGAGTGAACCGTAAACTCTGGGGATGTTTACTCGACCCACGTTGCTGACACATACCGTCGCCAATACTTTATCAGGTCGTCTGAGAAGTGACTCGACATTATCATTGAACGTCAAAACTCTGCTGAACATATCGCCCTGCTCTAAACTAGCGTCAAGCTGTTGTTTTATATCCCGTGCTAATTCCCAGAATGATGTATTTATTTGTACGGTGTGAAATGATATCAGAGCCGATACTAGCACTATCATGTTCTCATTGCTAATAACTGGTTTTAGACGTTGACGTAAATTAACAGGCGTTCGGCAGCTCATACGCACATCATTAGTCTGACCTGCGCTGATTTTTCTCACCACTGCAAGTAGCATCGCTGCACAAAAAGCACCTTGCAGTGTTGTCTTCTCCTGCCTGCAAGTATTTATAAGCTGCTGAGTTAACTTGGCGTCTAGCTGTCTGTGAACCAGACCACAACGGCGTAATTCCATCGGAACATACTTCTCAAAACCCAAGGTTTCAACACCTAAAGGTTCTAGTTGGTGACACAGGGTCTCTTTCCTCAACCCCTTTGTCGATTTAGGCAATAGCTCTTCGACGGGTGGAAGTGTGGGCAAGCTAATAACTTGAGGTATTGGGTGATTAGAACCAAAACTCTGGCAATATGTCAATATTTCTGAGTACAGTTGAAGGCATGACAAGCCATCTGATATAGCGTGATGCACTGTTAGGATCAGATAATTTACATACGACTCAAACATTGGCAGAATGAGTACAGCTCTGAGCAAACCTTTGCTACTGTCAATTTTTTCATTCAGCTCTTCCAAAACAACATCAGTCCACTGTTGATTGTGTAACTTGTCTACAATACGCAAAGGAATCACAGGCATCTCTCCAGTTTGAAAGCGGAGATTATCCAAGGAACCAACAATACAAGAATTAAGAAGAGGGTGACGACACTGTACAAGGTCTAGAGCTTGTCTGACCATTTCTGCATTTAGGGGGCCTTTGATGCGACCAACTATTACAACTGAGAAACCTCCAGCATGACGATTTAAGGTTTCCATAGCTTTCTCCATGTTGCCAAGTTCTCTGTTGTCCATAGCGAATCCTCGGATTGCACACTTACGTTAATTTAGATGCGTTTGCCCAGGGGTTTTATCTGCAAACCTCAATTCGTGACAGAGTTCAAAGGATAAAAACTATAAAACCTCATCTTCTAAAGCTTGCCGGGCAATACGGGTAATATAAATCGTTACGGCGACTGTAGCAATCAAACCCAAAATCCGAATTGCCCATTGCAAAGTCGGGTTGGTAGGTTGAGCTTCAGTACCAATCATGGCAAGATTACCTGCAAGGGAACCAATATAAACGTACATGATGGTTCCAGGAATCATGCCTACAGAGCCGATGAAGTAATCTTTAAGTGAAACTCCTGTGATGCCAAAGGCATAGTTTAATAAATTGAAAGGAAATATCGGGGACAATCGCGTTAACAGGACAATTTTTAATCCTTCTCTACCAACCGCTTGGTCAATGGCGGCAAATTTTTTGTTACCTGCGATTTTTCGAGCAACCCAGCCCCTTGCTAAATAACGTCCCACAAGAAAAGCAGCAGTAGCGCCAAGGGTTGCACCGATAAACACGTAGAGAGAACCCCAAACTGCACCAAAAATCACACCCGCTCCCAAGGTTAGAATAGAACCTGGGAAAAAAGCGACGGTAGCGATAATGTAAAGAGCAATAAAAGCTATGGCTCCCAACGCACCCAGGCTATCAATCCACTGCAACGAGTTTCGTAAAATAGTTTGGGGATTGAAAGAACTTGGATTTGCAGATTCTTGTGCCAAAGCCGGGTCTGTGTTTAATGCCAAAGCACTCGCCAATATTATTAATATTAATAGACTTAAGCTGAAAAACTTCTGCAAGTTTCTGGTATTAATACTTTTGGCGTTGTTAAATTTAGGTATGAAAATGATTTTGCGTGATTTCAAAACTTTTGTAGAGACGTTGCATTGCAACGTCTCTACACCCAAATTCATACATTTAATCAGCAATGCCATACTTTTAAATATCTGAATGATTGTTAGTTTTTTCATGAGTTATTATTTCTTCTATTGCCACACTTTGAGTTAATGCTTTTTGAGCAACTTTTGTCATATATACAGTCACGGCAACGGTAGCAATCAACCCAACTACTCGCATTATCCATTGCCAGACTTGAGTTTCTGGAGTAATTGGTTGATAAGACGTGTTAATCATGGCAAGATTCCCAGCTAACGAACCAATATAAACGTACATCAAAGTACCGGGAATGATGCCGAAAGAACCTAATATATAGTCTTTGAGGGAAACCTGTGTTACTCCAAAAGCATAATTCAATAAATTGAAAGGAAAAACGGGACAGAGACGAGTCAGCAAGACAATTTTCCATCCCTCTTTGGCAACTGCTAAATCAATCGCTTTAAATTTCGGATGTTTGTCCATTTGTCGAGAAACCCAATCCCGCGAAAGGTAGCGTCCAATAATAAAAGCCAAGGTTGCTCCGATTATTGCAGCAATTAGCACATATATTGACCCCCAAAATACTCCAAACAGACAACCGCCTTTGAGCGTTAGGAGGGAACCGGGTATAAACAGTAATGTTGCCAAGTTGTAAATGACTATGTAGGCGATAGGCCCTAAAACCCCAAGACTCTCGACCCAAATGACTGAGGTTTGTAAAACTCCCTGAACGTTGAATTGTTTAGCGACAATTATGAGAGTGGCAATTAGGCAACTTAAAAGTAGTAGTTTGAGTTTGGGATTTAATAAACGCTTCTTCATTTTTATTTAATGATTGCAACACATCCTTGGGTGAAGACGCGATGAATCGCGTCTCTACAAATGCTCTATTTGTCGCATTCTTTTTTCCAATTGGTATTACACCTCAAATCTAATGCCCCTAAGATATATTACTTGTATGAGAAACAGCTTAAATTCTCTTAAATTTTTCTCGGCGATACCAGCGACGAATTCGCTCAGGGGAAACGCCGAGTAAATAAGCAATAATTACTATTTGATTAAGCAATGTAGTTTTGAACACTCCCTTTTGCAACCATCTACGAGCTGAGGTAACAACTGGTGTGGGGATAATTACAATGCGTCCTATGCGTTTTAAACGACGCATGAGTTCAAAGTCTTCCATGATAGGCAATTCGGGGAAACCGCCAATTTGCTGAAATACTGCTTTTGTTAAAAAAATTGCTTGGTCGCCATAAGGCATTTGATAAAAATGCGATCGCACATTTATTCCCCACTCCACCCATCGTAAACTTAAAAGTGAGGCATCAATCCGCAACTTAAATGCACCAGCCACAGTTCCAGGCTGTTGTAGCGCTGTGCAAATCATCTCATCAAACCCAGCAGGTAAACAGGTATCTGCATGAAGAAACAACAGAATCTCGCCGCTAGCCGCTACAGCACCCGCGTTCATTTGCACAGCACGACCGGGAGATGATGAGATAACTTTGACATTTAAAGACTGAGCGATCGCTACAGTATCATCACTAGAGCCACCATCGACTACAATGACTTCTATATTTATACTGCCTTGAGTAGTAGCAATAGCTTTTTTAATATTCCCCGCTTCATTAATAGCCGGAATAATAATCGAAATTTTAGCAGCGCCAATACTCTCACTCATGATTGCTGAGTTTTCTTTTCCGGTTGGTCAGGAAATGAACACTCTACCGTTACCTTAAGATTGCTTTCAGCCGTGCCTTTCGTTACATAAGGTATACCTGCTTCACCGCCAACTTTGATGCCAAATTCAAGAGTGACTTTATCAATATTAGCAACAGGGATTTTCTTAAAAGCATTGAGTGAATAAACAGTGTAAGCCCGAATTGTACCTTCAATTGCTTGGAAATTTTGCACTATCTGTTTTTGTGCAGCATCAGCATCCCATCCCTTATCAATTAGTGCTTCTTCTTCTCCCTCCGGGGAAACTTCGGTAATGACTGGTGGTGCATCTACGTTATTTGTGGCTTCAATGTAAATAATAGTGCCATCTTCTAACTGAATAGGTGTGAGTTGAGTCATGGGATAATCTTGCCTAAAAGAATTGCGTCTAAGGTAGCCCAGCTGACTTTTCACGGCATCTGGAAAACCTCTCTCTAAATCTCTCTCCTAAAAGGAGAGAGACTTTGAATTTCCCCCTTCCCGCATCGGGAAGGGGGTTAGGGGGTTAGGTTTTTCGTGGACTTTTCCACATAACGTGAAAAGTCAGGGTAGTCCAGCGGTGCTTATCTACAAAATTTTACGTAAAATGCGGTAAATTTCTTGTAGAAGCTGGAAATAATTCGGCACAACTATCATAGGGCTTTGCAGGATGAGTCGAGACGCTTTGGTGGTGGGAATTAATACGTATGACCGCTTAAAATGTCTCAACGCGCCAGCTGCAGATGGTGAAGCGATCGCTCAAATCTTACAACAATATGGTGAATTTCGGGTAACGCGGCTACCAGCAGTCAAAGACAAGGAAAATGAGACGATTCGCATTGGTAAGCAAACTAAAGTTAGTTTAACTCAGTTAGAAAAAGCGATCGTCCAATTGTTTAAGCCAGATGGGAAGCCGCCAGACACAGCACTGCTGTATTTTTCTGGTCATGGATTGCGGAAAAATCTAGGGATTCAGGAAGGCTTTTTAGCGACAAGTGAAGTCAACCCCGATGCGAGTACTTGGGGATTATCTCTACAATGGCTGCGGCGACTGCTGCAAGAAAGTGAAGTCAGACAACAAATTGTAATTTTGGATTGCTGCTATAGCGGAGAGGTGCTAAATTTTGCAGAAGCAGATCCAGGCGATCGCGGTAAAGGCAGAGATAGATGTTTTATTGCGGCTTCTCGTGATTTTGAAGTGGCTTTTGAAGAAATTAACAGCCAACACAGCGTTCTTACCGCCGCACTGCTTCAAGGTTTGGAACCAAAACAAGACCGTTGGGTGAGTAACTACACTTTAGTAGACTTGCTCAATCAAGAACATCACCCGTTCCCCCAGCGTCCAATTTTTGCTAACTCTGGTGAAGCAATTAATCTCACCCGCAAATGGAATTCCTCTGTTGTTAACCCTACAATACAGATATCAGCGATTTGTCCTTACAAAGGATTGTCTTATTTTGATTGCACAGAAGCAGATGCCAACTTATTTTATGGCAGAACAGCATTAACCGACGAATTATTAGAAAAAGTGCGATCGGGTAATTTCCTCGCTGTGTTGGGAGCATCAGGAAGTGGTAAGTCTAGTGTTGTCAGAGCAGGTTTACTTTATCAAATAAAGCTAGGACGCAGGTTATCAGGTAGCGAAACTTGGCAGTTAAAAATATTTCGACCAGGGATTAACCCCTTACAAAATTTAGCACTGGCATTTGTAGAATCAGAATTATCAGATATTGAACGCGCATCACAATTAGCAAAAGCAGAAGAATTAATAGCTAGAGGTGCAGTTGGTTTAGGACAGTTGATTACTGCTGCACAAACTCAGCGCGTCGTGTTAGTGGTAGACCAATTTGAGGAAGCTTTTACTCAATGTCAAGACATTACAAAACGACAGCAGTTTTTTGAATGTGTGTTAGGTGCTTTGCAACGGGATGACAATAAACTCTGCCTAATAATCACAATGCGGGCTGATTTCTTTGGCAAATGTCTGGAACAAGAGTATAGCGGACTAGCTAAGAAAATTCAAGACCATTTAGTAACAGTAACACCGATGAATCGGGAGGAATTAGAAACAGCAATTATTAAACCTGCCCAACAGGTGAACTTAGCAGTAGAACCGGAATTAGTTTCTCAAATGATTGCAGATGTAGAAAATTCACCGGGGAGTTTACCGTTGTTGCAGTACACGCTAACAGAACTATGGCAGCAAAGAACTGAAGAACAGTTAACCCTGAGTGCGTATAGCAAACTAGGTGGAGTCAGGGGAACCCTGCAAACACGCGCTACAGAAGTTTATGAGTCATTATCACTTGAGGAACAAAAAGCAACAAAGCGGATTTTTTTAGAATTGACGCAGTTGGGAGAAGGAACAGAAGATACGCGTAGACAGGTTGTGCAACGAGATTTAGTTACTTCACAGCATCCAGAAGGTGTAATTAATAGAATAATTCAACGGTTAGCTGATGAGAAGCTAGTTGTCACCAGTACCTTATCTAATCAAATTGCTGTGGTAGACGTGGCACATGAAGCACTGATTCGCCATTGGTTGCTATTACGCAAATGGATTGAGGAAAGTCGGGACATACTACGACAAAAGCGGAAAATTGAAGCGGCGGCTATTGAATGGCGGTATAGGCGAAGGGTTAAGGATTATCTATTTCAGGGGAAGCGGTTAAGAAAGGTAGTAGATTTTCAGAAACAACAAACTGAGAACTTAAGATTATCTGACCTAGCTATTGAGTTTATTCAAGCAAGTGTCAGACAAAGACGGAATAATCGCTTTCAGTCAATTGTTTTTTTCCTAATTATCCCGCTGGGTTTATCAGTATTTGTTGGCATAGTTTTTGAAAGACCGATTAGGATATACCTACTTTGGCAGCAAGTCAATGCTGTTAAAGGAAAGGAGTATAGTCGAGTAAAAATTCAAGCACTTGAAAAACTAGTCCAAGCTGGTGAGAGTCTAGCTAGTAGAGATTTCAGCTATGCCGACCTCAGTTATGCCGACCTCAGTTATGCCGACCTCAAGGGTGCCGACCTCAGTTATGCCGACCTCAAGGGTGCCGACCTCAGCAGTGCTAACCTCAGCCGTGCCCACTTTAGCAGTGCTAACCTCAGCTTTGCCAACCTCAGCAGTGCTAACCTCAGCAGTGCTAACCTCAGCCGTGCTAACCTCAGCTTTGCCAACCTCAGCCGTGCCCACTTTAGCAGTGCTAACCTCAGCTTTGCCAACCTCATCGGTGCCGACCTCAGGTATGCCAACCTCAGCAGTGCCGACCTTAGCTATGCCAACCTCAGCAGTGCCAACCTCAGCAGTGCCGACCTTAGCAGTACCGACCTTCGCTATGTCCACCTCATCGGTGCCGACCTCAGTGGTGCCAACCTCAGCAGTGCCGAACTCAGGTACGCCCACCTCAGCGATGCCGACCTCAGCGATGCCGACCTCATCGGTGCCGACCTCAGGTATGCCAACCTCAGCAGTGCCGAACTCAGGTACGCCAAAAACCTTACTCCTGAGCAAGTTAAATCTGCTAATAGTTGGAAGGAGGCAGAATATAACGAGGATTTTCGTACCAAGCTCGGGTTACCGCCAGAACCAGCTAAGTGAATACTTTAAGATTGCGTTTTTACTTCTAACCAATCCTGCAATGCAACTTTCCGCAAACTTTTTCTACATTATTATTCGACTAAAAGTAGTTGTTTTGCGGTCTTCTTTGCGTCTATGGGCAAAACAAAAAGATTTATTTGTTAGAGCGAGTAAAGCTCACAAGACTTAGAGATTGCTTTGCTGGCAATGAGTTTTTATAATTAAGCGATCGCACCAAACAAAGACGAACTCTGCATCTAGTCTGAAAAATGGTGTTCAAGAGCGATCGCACTTTTTGGAAATTGCTTTGCTGGCAATGAGTTTTTATAATTAAGCGATTCCACCAAACAAAGACAAACCCTACATCTAGTCTGAAAAAATGGTGTTCAAGAGCGATCGCAACGCTCAGAGATTACTTTGCTGGCAACGAGTTTTTATAATTAAGCGATCGCAGCAAACAAAAATGAACCCTGTAACCACTCCGTCAACCCTGCATCTAATCTGAAAAAATGGCATCAAAGAGGACGCGCAGCGCAAAAAATACAGCGTCCATTATAAATCCCCTAAATTTATTTATGGGGATTACCTCCTGCCTCCTTAAACAAACTCGTGGTATTTATGGAAACCACCAGTTGCTTCTATTGCTGTAAAACTGAAACCGTCCAAAGCCGAGAAATTGTCCGTGAGATTTTTCACCCACTGGAAACGCTGTCACACCCAGTAGGTAAACACCAGAAAAGCTGGGATTACTCACAGGGCGGAGGGCAATTGTTACTGTCTGTCCCGGAGTCACAGGCGGTTCAAAGTTTACAGTAACGGTTCGTGTCTTGCGTTCTGCTGTGACTGCGCCTAGTGTTAGCCGAGATTCTTTGCGATTGCTCGTTCCGACAAAGGCGCGGGTATCATTAAGATCATAGCGGATGTTTTCTGCTCCTTCCCTTTGTGCGATCGTTACTTTCTGGAGGGGTTCTCCAGCATTTTCCGGCACGTTAATAGTAAAGTAGTAAGTTGCGCCCCAAACATTCGTATCTTTGTAAGTAGTCGTTGCCTCAACAAGCTTCGGCGGTTGGACAAAGTAGACTGTACCATCTCTAAGCTGCACCGCTTGAGTTACCGGAAGCGTTACTCCCCCAATACCGATTGCTAACGAAAGAGTTATCCCAAACAAAGTTGCAACACGCATAATTCAAATATAGGACTACTATTTGATTTTTGAAAAGATAGGTAGGGTGCGTTACGCTGTCGCTAACGCACCCAACCCTTAAGAATGGTGCGTTAGCGTTTCGCGTAACGCACCATACATATACTTAGATTTTTTCAGAAATCAAATATGATTCCTATATAAAAAACCCACTCATTTCAATTTTAATTCTTTGGGAATGAGTGATTTGGGAATGATAGAAGCTTGTTTTTCCCAATCAGAAGATTTCGTGTACCACCAAGCCCAAGCAATTAAAACTGCTTGCAAGGGAAGTCTGATTACGTGTAGCCAAGGTGAATTTGGTATATGTTCAATCTTAATAAGATTAACCGCCATATTAATATTGGCAGGGTAAACAGCAATAAAAAGAGCAAGAAGTCCCCAAGCAGCAGCTTGACTTACAGGCGGGACTAATAAGCCGATACCACCCAAAATTTCATAAAAGCCACTGAGATAAACTAATCCTAAAGGGTAAGGTAGTTGCGGCGGCACAATTTTTACATATTCTTGTGGAACAACAAAGTGTGTTACTCCAACCACAATAATGGATATAGCAAGGATGACACGTAATGTTTCCTTATGCTTATTCATGGTTTTTGCCTCTTTATATACTTGCGCCTATTACTTCAGTTTGACTGACGGATGTTAATCTGCATTGAGTCAATAGGAGTAAAAATCGACAAAATTTTCCAAAGTACTGCTTTTTGATAACTCATCAGAATTCAGATTTAGTATCTGGGTGTGTAACTTGGGTTACAAGCTTATCTCTTGCAATCCAAGTTACTAGTTGTCTAAATGTGCTGATGCTGCCATGAAGTTGGGCAGCGTGAGTTGGCTTGTTGGAATTTACAAAATACTTGCAATTACTTTTGCAAGTAAGCTAAACCACATCTAGTTTGCATAATCGAATTAAATATAACTCTTGTGGGGTGGGCATCCTGCCCGCCCAGTATATGCAATTTAAATGTGGAACAGCTTACAACTATAACCAATGTACCGAACTGTACCAATACAGTTCAGATCAGCCCAAAATCCAGATTTAGAGACGCGATTTAGCCCGTCTTACAGCAGTTTTCATGTATTTGAACCACACCTGTCGTAGGAGCGCAAGTCTTTGCATCCCTACTAACTACGTCACGCCTCGGTTGGTAAAACAACATTTTTATGAAAATTTTCTTAAGTACACTTGTCATTTTAGCTATAAGTGCATTAGTATAATCACGGCAGGATAAAAGATTAATACTTGCTGCTTAAAATACTTTTGCCAAAGGTTTGGTATCTAGGTTTGTTCTACGTCAAGCCTTGTAAATTGGCAAAGGTAGTGTTAATTGTGCGTACTTTTTTCCGCGATCGCATCGGATTTCTACAGATTCATTTTGACTCAACGATCAAAATTTGGAGGAAAACAATGACAGCTACAACAACAGCTAATGCTAATAATCTATACAATGTACAAAATCAGTGGGGTGGTGCTTCTGCTCCGTGGAATCCTGGTGGAGTATGGGTAATTGGAGCTAGAGCAGATCAGCGCATTGTCGAACTCAAAGTTTCATCCAATGACAACGGCAAGACACTTACTGGAACCACGACATATTCTGGTGAAGGCCCCATCGGTTTTAAGGCTAACTTAACTGGGAGTGACACCTACAACGTAGAAAACCAGTGGGGAGGCTCATCTGCTCCGTGGAATCCCGGCGGGACTTGGGTACTTGGCGCTCGCGGAAATCAAAATGTTGTTGCGATCGATATTACATCCAACGACGGCGGTAAAACCTTGACTGGAACTATCACATACTCTGGTGAAGGCCCAATCGGTTTTAAGAGTGCTGCTGTTGATGGCCGTGTCTATAGTGTGGAAAACCAATGGGGAGGCTCATCTGCTCCGTGGAATCCTGGTGGAACTTGGGTACTTGGCTCTCGCGCAAATCAAAATGTTGTTGCGATCGATATTACATCAAACGACGACGGTAAAACCCTGAATGGAACTATCACTTATGCTGGTGAAGGCCCCATCGGCTTTAAAGGTAACATTGTTGGCAGCAACAACTACACAGTAGAAAACCAGTGGGGTGGTAATACAGCGCCGTGGAATCCTGGTGGTACTTGGCTAATCGGTGCTCGTGTGGAACAGAATGTAGTAGCGCTCAACGTCACATCTAATGATGGTGGGAAGACCCTAACTGGAACCACGACATATTCTGGTGAAGGGCCTATCGGCTTCCGATCGCACCAAATCTAAAAAGGCGATCGCGACCGATTCTCGGTTAAGTAGGTACTGAACCCAACTCCCAACCCCCTCCCCGCTGTCTCGTGGCAGGGGGCTATTTGTTTTATTAGGAAACGCTATAATAATCGCCAATAATATAGTTTCCCTAGTTTTAACTATCGGGAAACTCAACACTTAGAACTCTTTAAGCTAAATCTAATTTTTCTCGAACTATTGCCTCATCTCTAAAGCCAACCAACACAGCTGTTCCATCTTTGACAAAAAGTGGACGTTTGAGCAGCATTGCATCGTGAGTGAATGCATCAACCCACTGTTCATCAGCCCAAGTCTTCTTTTCATCTCCTAAAGCGCGGTAGGATTGACCGGAGGTGTTTCGCATAGGAGCAAAACCCAAAGACTTTACCCAGTTTTGAATCATCTCACGAGTCGGCGGAGTATCTTTGGTGTTGATAAATTCATGGTCAATGTTGTTCTGTTGGAGCCACATCATGGCTTTTTTGCAAGTGCTGCAATTGGGAATTCCGTAGACTTGAATAGACATAAAATAATTAAGCAACAATCTCCATATATGACATAGTAGGTGGAACTTCTGCTACCAATGCTTTTGGCGTAGAATCTCTATGGCAGAAATTTAAGACTAGCGATCGCTTTTAGCAATCAGTAATTCCAAGCATGGAACTCTCTGAAATACCAGGGAGTAGTTTTACTAAAAATTTTATCCATAAAAAATATGAGCGATGCCTTTAACCGACTTGCACCCTTCATCCAAGAATATATTTATTATCACCAGTGGACTGAATTACGACCAGTTCAAATTGCCGCTTGTCAAGTTATATTTGATACTGATGCTCACTTACTAGTTACAGCTGCAACTGCTGCGGGTAAAACAGAAGCAGCTTTTTTACCAGTTTTGACTCTATTACATGAAAACCCTGCTGCCACAATTGGCGCATTATATATTAGTCCAATCAAAGCTTTAATTAACGATCAATTTGAGCGTCTCAACGACTTACTCAAAGAAGCAGATATTCCAGTTTGGCACTGGCATGGTGATGTTTCTCAAAGTCGAAAAAACAAGCTTTTAAAGAATCCTCAAGGCATTCTCCAAATTACACCAGAATCTCTAGAAAGTTTGTTAATTAACAAAAATAATGACCTCCTCCGCTTATTTGGTGACTTAAGATTTGTCATCATTGATGAAATTCACGCCTTCATGGGTTCAGAACGCGGTTGTCAAATTATTTGCCAATTACAACGTTTAGCAAAGTTGACACAAAAGCAACCGCGCCGTATTGGTTTGTCTGCAACTCTTGGTGATTACTCAATAGCGGAAAATTGGTTGCGTTCTGGAACAGATAAGCCAGTGATTACACCAAAAATTGACGGCATAAAACGCCAAATCAAACTAGCTGTAGAACATTTTTATATTAATGATGAAGTAGATGAATCAGAAGCAACAGATTATGAAAAATATATTTTCAACCTCAGCAAATCTCGCAAATGCCTAATATTTGCTAATAATCGGACGCGTACCGAATCTGTAATCGCATCTTTGCGACAAATTGCCACAGAACAAGGACTACCAGATATATATCATGTGCATCATGGGAGTATATCTGCTAGCTTGCGGCAAGCTGCTGAAAACGCGATGCGCGAACCCAACAATCCAGCAGTTACCGCCGCTACTCTGACTTTAGAATTAGGCATAGATATCGGTCATTTAGAGCGAGTGATTCAGTTAGAATCACCCTTATCTGTAGCTAGCTTTTTACAGCGCTTAGGACGTAGTGGTAGAAGAGGTGAAGCTGCCGATATGCGCTTTATCTGTGCTGAAGATAAACCATTATCAGAAGCTTCTCTACCAGAGCAAATACCCTGGCAACTTTTGCAGTCTATCGCTATCATTCAACTTTATTTAGAGGAGCAATGGATTGAACCAATCAGACCGATTAAATATCCTTTGAGTTTGCTTTATCACCAAACAATGAGTATTTTAACAGCAACGGGAGAACTTTCACCCAATGCCTTAGCTAAACAAATTTTTAGTTTGCCGCCTTTTACTGCTATTTCCAAAGAAGATTTCCAATTATTGCTCCGCTATTTAATTGATATTGGTCATATTCAGCATACTGAACAAAGTAAATTAATCTTGGGTTTAGTTGGTGAAAAAATTGTAAGAAAATTCCAGTTTTATGCTGTATTTGCTGAACAGCAAGAATATATTGTTAAGCAAGGTGCAACGCAAATTGGCAGTATTGTCACACCGCCTGCTGTTGGTAATCAATTTGCTTTAGCTGGGAGAACTTGGGAAGTAGTAGAAGTTGACTTTAAAAAGAAGGCTATTTTTGTTAAACAAGCTGAGGGGAAAGCTAGTATTTATTGGCGTGGTGGTAGTGGTATTATTCACACCAAAGTTTTACAACGAATGCAACAGGTTCTATTTGAGAATGTTGAGTACAGCTACCTGCAAAAAAATGCTTTGGAACGTTTACTTAAAGTTCGCCAATTGGTGCAGCAAGTAGGATTAGATAAACAAAATATCTTGCAATTAGAAAAAGGTAAATGCTGCATCTTTCCGTGGATGGGTACGGTTGCCTACCGCACTTTAGAAAGATTACTCAATTCTTTCTGTCGAGAATCGTTGGAAATTACAAGTATTGGCGGACTAAATCCTTATTATTTAACAATTAAATTAGGTAAGGATAAATTTAAATATCTTTATCACGAAATTGCTTCATTGTGTGAGCAAAGAATTACCTCAGAAGATTTACTCAGTACTTCAGAAGCACCGGAAATTCAAAAATACGATCAATTTATTCCTCATCCACTTTTACGAAAAGCTTTTGCTAACGATTATTTAGATATGAGAGAACTTAAACAGCAAGTGGCACGGTGGAAAGAATCAAAATAGCACAATTGTTTAATTACCTTAAAATTACTATACTTCCTAAAAAGTATTAGTAGGTAATCCAGTAACATCAGTTTGGAGAGCAAATAAATCACCAGAGTAGAAACTTTTTTCGATCTCTGCTTGGCTGAGTCCAACTGAAGCAGTGGTGATGTAGAGTGTTTGCAAATCTTTGCCTCCAAAAGTACAGCTAGTTGGCAATTGCACAGGTAGCTTTATCCGCAATATCTCTTCACCCTTGGGGTTGAAACGAATCACGCACCATCCATCCCACATAGCTGACCAAATATGTCCTTCACTGTCTATTGTCAACCCATCTGGATAGAAGGATTCATGAGTTAAATCAACAAAAATACGGCGATTGGTAATGTTTCCTGTTACTGAATTAAAGTCGTAAGCATATATTTTTTGCTGAGGTGAATCTGTTAAGTAAAATGTCTTTTGATCGGGACTCCATCCTAAACCATTAGAAATAGTCAATCCAGTTTCCATTACATGCAATGAACCATCATTGTCATAGCGATAGAGACTAGCTTGGGGTTTTTCCAAAGAACACATTGAGCCAAACCAAAAGCGGCCTTGAGAGTCGCATTTGCCATCATTGAAACGATTATCTGGTAAATCTCCTTCAATTTCCAAAATGCGGTTAACTTCACCTGTCTGGGTGTTGAGGAACGCCAAGTGATGGCGCAGTACCATGATTAATCTATCTGCCCCTGCTGTTGCGATCGCACCTACGACATCTCCCACATCAAAAAATCGGTTTTTCCCCGTGGTAGGATGAAACTGATGCACCCGATGGTTATAAATATCGACCCAGTAAAGTAAGTTTCTGGTAGAGTCCCATATAGGGCATTCACCTAAACGGGCACGAGCTTCTAGAACATTGTGGAGTGGATATTTTCCCATAAGCAGTTAATTTAAATATTAATTCAAGTATATATATTGACTCAGCATTTACTCATCGATAACTTCTATACGTTGGTATAATGCATCCGGGAATTGGCTTCCCACGCCGCTAGAACGAGAAAGTCAACGTGCTAACAGATTAGCAGCACAACTGCGAGAGTTAGGCGTTAACCCGGATGAGTTATGAAGATGCGATCGCATTAGTAGGGGCACACAGCGATGTACCCCTAAACATCTTTACTCACAACGCTTGTAAAATCTCTTCATCTACAGAAAAATCAACATCAGCCTTATCTTTTGCATTAGCCAAATAATCGTTTTCCAGAGAATCTTGTAACCCAGAAATTAAATCATATTCAGGATGCCAATTTAATTCTGTTTGTGCTTTATTCACCGAAGCAAAGAAATGCTGCACTCGCATCGGAAAAGCTTTGCGCTTGCCAAAATCAAACTTTTTCGGGTCATAATGGACGATTTTTACAGCATCGGGTGATTTGCCAGCCGCTACAGCGCTAGCACGGGCTAAACCATCAAAAGTGACAAAGCGATCGCCAGAGATATTATAAATCTGTCCTGTGGCTTGTTTATTGCCCAAAACCTTAGTCATTGCTTGTGCCAAGTCCTTTACATGACCTAGCTGCGTGATGTGCAACCCATTTCCGGGGATGGGAATGGGGCGATCGCGCACAATTCTGTCAAAAAACCAGCCTTCCAACTCATTATAATTACGAGGCCCGTAAATATAAGTAGGACGAATAGAGGTAAAGGGTAATCCCAATTGAGTCAGGTAAGCTTCTGTTTCATGTTTACCCTTATGGCGACTTTTGGGATCTACTGGATCACCTTCTATATGAGGCAATTGGTCAGATTTGAGATACACCCCCGCAGAACTCATGTACACAAAATGTTGCGCTCGGTCTTGAAAAATCTCTGCTAATGGTTGAGTATCAGTCAGTTCCCGCCCGTTATTGTCAAAAACGACATCAAAGTTTTCTTTTGATAACTTTGCTTTTAATTGAGTAGCATCAGTGCGATCGCCTATAATTTGTCCTACTCCCTCTAAAGAAGGTGCTGGCCGATTTCCACGATTGAACAGCACCACCTCATGTCCTTGTTCCACTAGTAATTGAGTCAAATAGACACCAATGAACCGAGTACCACCCATAATTAGAATTCGCATAAATTCACCATTTCTATATCAGTTGTTGTCAAGGGAGTGGGGAGTAGGGAGTAGGGAGTAGGGGAAAAGCAGGTGAGGCAGGGGAGGCAGGGGAAGCAGGGGAAGAAAACTATTGGTACATTCCCCATTCCCCATTCCCCATTCCCCACTCCCACTCTGAGATTATCAGGTTGCAGCATCCATCTGGAACCTCTAATGGAAAGATTGCGTCTTATGTGCTAATCTGGGGCGCTCCCCATTAATCAATCACAAGGGGAAACTTTTCAGTTAACGTCATCAAGTCGGCCTTTGTATTTTCCATTTATTCAAGTTAGCTGTGCCCTTGAAATATGCTCTGGTTCATGAGTGGCTGACACCCAAAGCCACCGGTGGTTCAGAACTCGTTGTACGAGAAATTTTGAATCACATCGATGCTGATTTGTATGCCCTGATCGATTTTGAATCCACCAATAGAGAAAGTTATTTATATAAGCGTCAGATTGGCAAGACGTTTCTCCAGAACTTTCCCTATGCTCGCAACGGTATACAAAAATACTTGCCTTTGTGGCCTTTGGCAATTGAACAACTTGATTTACGGCATTATGATGTAATTCTTTCTTCATCTCATGCTGTTGCCAAAGGAATCCTTACCACTCCCGAACAGATGCATATTTGCTACTGTCACAGTCCTATGCGCTATGCCTGGGACTTGACCTTTGATTATCTGCGCCACAGCAAACTGGGTAGTGGTTTTCCTGGCTGGGTGACGCGATATTTATTACATCGTTTGCGCCAGTGGGATGTATTGAGTGCCAATCGCGTTGATTACTTCATTGCTAACTCGCAACATACAGCTCGGCGGATTTGGCGCTGCTATCGGCGAGAAGCAACAGTCATTTACCCACCAGTGAATATTGCGGAATTTCCGTTTCTGTCTGAAAAAGAGGACTTTTACCTGACAGTTTCCCGGTTAGTGAGTTATAAGCAAATATCGTTGATTGTCAAGGCTTTTAATCAACTAAAACGACCACTAGTAGTCATTGGTACAGGAGATGAAATGAAAAAGATTCGCGAGATGGCAAACTCTAATATCCAAATACTGGGATGGCAACCCGATAATGTGGTAAAAAAATATATGTCTAGGGCTAAGGCGTTTGTCTATGCAGCTTGTGAAGATTTTGGTATTGCCCTAGTGGAAGCACAAGCCTGTGGCACGCCAGTGATTGCCTACGGTGCAGGGGGTGCTCTAGAAACAGTGCGAGATATCCGCTCTGATGTGGATACAGGGACAGGTATATTCTTCAAAACGCAAACAGAGGCGGCTTTAGTGGAAGCAGTAGAAAAATTTGAAGTGTATCAGGGTTCATTCAGTTCCGAGTATATGCGATCGCACGCCGCGCAGTTTTCACCACAAATCTTTGCAGATCGTTATTTAGATTTTGTAAACAAGTGCAACGAAAAAGACCGTTTTCGGAATAATGGTCTTGGTTAATCTCTGATTTTTTTGAGGCTTTTGGCAATTTCCCCCAGAAGCACATCATTTTGGCTTTAATATTGGGACTATGTGTGGTGTGGATTATTAAGGAGTATGATGACTGCCCAGAGCTCACTCCTCTCCGGCAAGCGAGGCGTAAGGCAAGACACTAGAGCGTCTACGCGTTTCTTAAAACGCGGTCAAAAAACAAAGACGCCAAAAGTTAAGCCCAAAGGTTTATCTTTTCAGGGTTTAAACGGAGAGTTTGTCAAACGACTGTTCGATATAGTGTTTTCGCTGTCGGTATTAATTTTGTTCTTCCCCGTCTACTTAATTTTGACCTTGCTGATTGCTTTCAGCTCAGAAGGGCCAATTTTTTATGTCCAGGAACGGGTAGGAAAAAATTACAAAGCGTTTAATTGTATTAAATTCCGAACAATGGTAAGTAATGCGGACGAAATCCTCATGCAAATGATGGAAACATCGCCCGAGTTGCGACAAGAATTTGAAAGCAGTTTTAAGCTAAAACAAGACCCCCGGATTACCAAAATTGGTCGATTTTTGCGAATTACTAGCTTAGACGAATTTCCCCAGTTCTGGAACGTTTTAAAAGGGGACATGAGTGTAGTCGGTCCTCGGCCCTTAGTAGCAGAAGAACTGCCAAAATACGGTTGTCACATTGATGAGATTTTAACAATCCGTCCAGGAATTACTGGTTTGTGGCAGGTGTCTGGCCGTAATGACATTCCCTACCCCAGGCGAGTTCAAATAGACCTGCATTATGCTAGATTTAGGAATTTCTGGCTTGATTTATGGATCATCTTGAAAACTGTTGATGTAGTCATTCTGCCCAAAAATAATGGGGCATACTGACTAAGTGGACTTAGGGGTGATTCTGTGGGGCAGTTAATGCCCCTAGTTAGCAATTCTTCCCCTAAGACTAAATGATTGTTCATCTTTCTTGATATAGTTATCTGTAATTTATGCATTTTACTTAACTCAGAATTCTTTAAGTTTTCATCTGTGGTTAGTTTTGCCCTGAGCCAGATTTTTGCAAGAAGTCTAATCTCAAATACCTATTTTATTCAGTCTTCACAAAACCAGAGATAATATATGAAGTTTTGACAAAAAAACAACGTACATACTTGATCTATCTGGTAAAAAAAAGAATATATATAATTAAACAATCTTGAGTATCTAAGGTTGGGCTTACCTGTGAAATTATTTGTTATTCAGTATATTTATTTACGAAAAAAGTATCTTAACAATAAAAACTCGTAGGTTTCCCATTAGGCAATTCGGCAATTAGCTGCTAGGTTGTATCAGATGTGGCTGTAGCTTTTTAATCAAAGACAATAAGGGATAATTGAGCATGACGCAACAGAAACGAGCGTTGATTACTGGTATTACTGGTCAAGATGGTTCATATCTAAGTGAGTTTCTGTTAGAACAAGGTTATGAGGTTCATGGCATTATTCGCCGGACTTCTACCTTCAACACAGACCGCATCGATCACATTTATGAAGACCCCCATAAAGAGGGAGTGAAGTTGTTTCTTCACTACGGTGACTTGACGGATGGTACTACCTTGCGACGCATTTTAGAAGAAGTCAAGCCAGTAGAAATTTATAACCTGGGCGCTCAATCTCATGTCAGAGTCAGCTTTGATTCACCAGAATACACGGTGGATGCTGTCGGAATGGGGACTTTGCGTCTGTTAGAAGCAATTCGGGACTACCAACACCGTACCGGAATTCAGGTGCGATTTTATCAGGCGGGTTCTTCAGAAATGTACGGTTTAGTACAAGCAATACCTCAAACTGAGACAACGCCATTTTATCCTCGTAGTCCCTATGCCTGTGCCAAAGTTTACGCCCATTGGCAAACTGTAAATTATCGTGAGTCTTATGATTTGTTTGCTTGTAATGGCATACTTTTTAACCACGAGTCACCACGCCGGGGTGAAACCTTTGTAACCCGCAAAATTACTAGAGCAGTAGCTGGTATAGTTGCTGGTAAGCAGAAAAAAATTTACATGGGTAATCTAGACGCTAAACGAGATTGGGGTTATGCGAAGGATTACGTTAAAGCAATGTGGTTGATGTTGCAGAAAGACCAGCCAGATGATTACGTAATTGCTACTGGTGAAACCCACTCGGTACGCGAGTTTTTGGAATTAGCATTTAGTTACGTGAATCTCAATTGGGAAGATTATGTAGAGTTTGATGAGCGTTACCTTCGTCCATCTGAGGTAGAGTTGTTGATTGGCGATTCTACCAAAGCACGAGAGAAGTTGGGCTGGACACCATCAGTAACCTTTGAAGAATTAGTTTCCTTAATGGTAGAAGCAGATTTACAAGCATTGGGTCACACTTCACCCAATGGAAATGGTTCACAATTCCCATTAGATATTGCGACTATTCGTCAACAACTGGGCGCTTTGCACTTCTGATTCGCACCACAGAGCATAAAAATATGACCGCCTTAGAATTAAAAAATAAACGTATTCTTGTCACTGGTGGGTCGGGTTTTCTAGGTCGTCAGGTGATAGATCAACTGTGTAAAGCAGGGGCTGATCGTGAAAAGATTACAATACCGCGATCGCGCAATTGTGATTTACGTATTTGGGAAAATAGCCAACGTGCAGTTGACCAGCAAGACGTAATTATCCACCTAGCAGCTCATGTCGGTGGCATCGGCCTGAACCGCGAAAAACCCGCAGAGTTGTTCTACGATAATTTGATCATGGGTACGCAGCTAATTCACGCTGCCTATCAAGCTGGAGTAGAAAAATTTGTTTGTGTTGGCACAATCTGCGCCTATCCTAAATTTACCCCAGTGCCATTCAAAGAAGATGATCTTTGGAATGGCTACCCAGAGGAAACCAACGCCCCCTACGGGATTGCTAAAAAAGCACTTTTAGTCCAATTGCAATCTTACCGCCAGCAGTACGGTTTTAATGGTGTTTACCTTCTGCCAGTGAATTTATATGGGCCAGAAGATAACTTTGACCCCGGAAGTTCTCACGTAATTCCAGCATTAATTCGCAAAGTTCACGAAGCCCAAATTCAAGGAGAAAAGCAACTCCCTGTTTGGGGTGATGGCAGTCCCACCCGCGAGTTTCTATATTCAGAAGATGCAGCGAGGGGGATTGTTATGGGAACTCAATTTTATAACGGATTGGAACCAGTTAACTTGGGAACAGGTTATGAAATCTCCATCCTTGATTTAATAACTTTAATCTCCGAATTGATGGAATTTAAGGGTGAAATTGTTTGGCAAACTGACAAGCCTAATGGTCAACCCCGCCGTTGTTTAGATACTGAACGAGCAAAGCAAGCCTTTAATTTCACGGCTCAGGTGGGCTTTGAGCAAGGGTTAAAGAATACCATTGAGTGGTATCGTCAACACGCTGCATAACCATGTATTAGTAAATGTAGAGTGTTATAAGCTGGGCAATGCCCAGCTTATTTTTTTTGACGCAATATTTCATGGACAAAGTTAATCATCAATTAAATAAAGCAGAACTACGCCGAACTCTACTCAAAACACGTCAATCAATGTCTGTTCGAGAGTGGAGAGAAAAAAGCGATCGCATTTGCTCTAATTTACAAAACTCTGCTTTGTTTACCCAAGCAAAAACAATACTTGCTTATTTCAGCTTTCGCCAAGAACCTGATCTCAGTCCACTATTTGCAAATACCAAATACCGTTGGGGGTTGCCTCGCTGCGTTGATAAAAAATCTCTATGTTGGCATATTTGGGCACCTAACGATTCTGTTCAAAGTGGCGCTTATGGCATTGCTGAACCATACCCCGACGCTCCAATCTTAGATGTTGCCGAAGTGGATTTGATTCTTGTCCCCAGTGTAGCTTGCGACTATCAAGGATATCGCCTGGGTTATGGCGGTGGATATTATGATCGCTTATTGAGTTTACCGCAGTGGCAGACAAAACCGACTATCGGAATTGTCTTTGATTTTGCCTATTTTTCCCAATTACCTATAGAACCTTGGGATAAAGCACTACAAGCTGTTTCTACGGAAACCGGATTGACTCAGAAAGGCTGAAGGATTCAGGATGATGAAGACACATCATCAAATGTTTTATGACTAATCCAACATCATCTACCAATGAGCAGGAAGCAATAATCGACGAGATAATAGCAACTAGCCTCCAAGCTCAACAAAAAACCGGCCCAGACCTCCGTCAAATTCATAGCAAAAGTCATGGACTCCTTGCAGGAGAGTTTATTATTGAACCCAATCTTCCTGAAGACTTGAGAGTAGGTTTGTTCAAAAAGCCCCAAACCTATCCTGCGTGGATTCGTTTCTCTAGTGGTGGTTCTCCTGAAAAGCGTGGTAAATTTCACTCCGATAGCCAGCCGGATGTTCGTGGTATCGCCATCAAGGTGATGAATGTAGACGGGCAAAAAGTGTTGGATGATGAAGAAAAAACTCAAGATTTTATACTCAACAATTATCCTATTTTCTTGACCAAAGATGTTCGTGATTACGCCGATCTTTCGAGAGCAGGTAGTGGACAACTTAGCCCAGAGCGCATCCAGGAACTTGGTTATGCCTTTGCAATCTTGCAAAAGATTGGTGGACAGAAAGTAGGAAATCCGCTTTTGATTCAATATTGGAGTATGGCTCCATTTAAGTTTGGGAATCGCATTGTCAAATTATCTGTCAAATCTCAACAGCCTGAACAACCACCCGGAAAACTTCCCGAACCAGAAAATTACCTCCGAGAAGCAATAGTCAAATATTTGACTGAAGAAGGTAAAGAAGCATCTTTTGACTTCTTCATTCAGTTTTATGTAGATGATGACAAAACGCCAATTGAAGACCATGTTAAAGAATGGCAAGAAGTAGATTCACCGTTTGTTAAAGTTGCAACTGTTCGTATTTTTAGTCAGAAATTTGATTTTGAAGAACGCAAACGCTTAGATGAGGGTATGTTGTTTTCCCCTTGGCATACGCTGTTAGACCATGAGCCTGTTGGAAGTGTGAATCTGTCTCGCAAGAGGCTTTACAGCGAACTTGCAAAGTATCGACGAGAACAAATTGCTCAACGTTTGCTGGAACCACAACCTTATGTAGCGGTTGAAGATTAACCACTATAATTTGATTTAAAACTGTAGGATGATAGGCTATTAGCCTACTTGATTAGATACGATTTTGGGTGTTGCTGATTTGATGTATAAAAGTTATAGGTTTTGCAACCAGAACTATTGTAGAGGCGTAAGATTTACGTCTCTACATCTATATGGATTTAGATTCAGACTTATTGAATTTTGTTATTGTAACCTCCTAAGCACAATCAATTTAGAGTATTTAGGTTATTAATCAAATGCTGAACTGGAAAAAATCACGATCGCAAATTCTGCTAATGTATGCGCTATTGGGAGCGATCGCACTGGTGATGCTCTTTCCTTTACTGTGGCTAATTAGTACAGCCTTAAAATCGCCTACGGAAAATATTTTTCAGTCGCCGCCACAGTTGTTGCCCAGTCAACCTACACTAAATAACTTCTTTAGTGTCTGGAACTCTCTACCTTTTGGGCAATACCTGTATAACAGTACTTTGGTATCAGTGCTGACTGTGGGCTTAAATCTGCTCTTTTGCGCTTTAGCTGCTTATCCGTTGGCAAGATTATCGTTTGTGGGGCGAAACTGGATTTTTGTAGCGATCGTCTCCACGATTATGATTCCCTTCCAAATCGTGATGATTCCCCTCTATATTTTGACAGTCCAGTTGGGTTTGAGAAATACTTATTTAGGAATGATCTTTCCGAGTTTAGCTTCTGCCTTTGGCATTTTTCTGTTGCGCCAAGCCTTCATGAGTGTCCCAAAAGAGATAGAAGAAGCCGCCAGGATGGATGGCAGTTCGGAGCTAGGTTTGTGGTGGCATGTGATGTTACCAGCAGTTCGCCCAGCATTGGTAACTTTAGCTATTTTTGTATTTATTGGTGCTTGGAGTGACTTTTTGTGGCCTTTAATTGTTATCCAAGACGAAAATTTATACACTCTTCCCTTGGGTGTAGCAAAGCTGGCAGGCACGTTTTCCCTTGACTGGCGCTTGGTAGCTGCTGGCTCAGTAATTGCGATCGCCCCAGTATTATTACTATTTTTATTTTTGCAACGTTACATTGTACCCACGGAAACTGGTAGCGGGGTCAAGGGTTGAATAAGAAAGTGGAGATGAGGGGGATAAGGCAGAAAAGGAGAATAAACAATGCCCCATGCCCAATGCCCCATGCCCAATGCCCAATTACTAATGACAAATGACAAATTCAATAAGCCCCAGTCTTTTTTAAGACTACCCAGATAGTTTTAACAATCAAACTCAGGTCGTAAGTTACAGACCACTTGCGTTGATACTCTATATCCATCTTGACAATGGTTTCAAAGTCTGTGATGCTTGAACGTCCATTAGCCTGCCATTCTCCGGTAATGCCTGGTTTAACTCGCAATCTATCCCAATGATGTGGATCGTAATTGCTGACTTCATCAGGAGTGGGTGGACGAGTACCAACCAAACTCATGTCCCCTATCAGAACATTCCAAAATTGGGGAAATTCGTCCAAGCTAGTACGCCGCAAGAATTTACCCACAGGAGTAATGCGAGGATCGTCGATAGATTTAAAGATGTGACCTTTGGCTTGGTTTTCAACCAAATGCTTGAATTTATCGGCATCGACGATCATGGAACGGAATTTCCAGATGCGGAAAGTTTTTCCGTTCAAACCACAGCGAATTTGGGAATAAAATATTGGATTTGGATCATGTACAAAGGTAACAATTGCTACAACAATTGCTATCATAAATGTAATAATCAGCCCCACAATGGCTCCAACAATGTCAATTAATCGTTTTCTCACGCTTAAAGTTGACGGGTGTAAAGGCTGTTGCGAGCAATTAACTGAATAAAGATAAAGATGATTCACAAGCGCTAACTTATCTACAACAGGACTTTTTGCATCAGGAGTGTAGACATGAAAATAATTTTTAGTCGATTTTTAGTGCTTTTGTCGTTACAACTGAGTGTTAACATACACAAAAATCAAGAAATATAAAAACTGAAAACCCAAAGTTTACAGAATCTTTTAATTAAGGTGGAAAATTGTAAAATTACAGTATTTCCTACCATAAAATTAAAAAAGCTAGTGTTTTGGTACACATACAAAATATTACAGTGTTGAGGACAGAAAGCCCATCAGGATGTGGCCAACTCAGGAAGACACATCCGTGATGCACTAATATCAATAGATTTCTTGCATAAGTCGGGAAAAGGGCAAGGGGGAAGGGGAAAAAGTTCTGTATTGTCCCCTTGCCCTTTAACCAAAACCTTTTCCCCCTCTTGCAAAAAGCACTTTTGCAAGAGGTCTAATGATTAACCTCTAAAGCGAAATTTACAGTATATGGTTCCTCCAGTGATTGTTGATTACTAG
Source organism: Nostoc sp. UHCC 0251 (assembly GCF_034932245.1). Taxonomy (NCBI): domain Bacteria; kingdom Bacillati; phylum Cyanobacteriota; class Cyanophyceae; order Nostocales; family Nostocaceae; genus Nostoc; species Nostoc sp. UHCC 0251. The sequence goes on along the minus strand of NZ_JAYGHD010000014.1, from coordinate 14,860 downwards.
CCTTGATTGCATCTAGATAGCGACGCAAAGACAACAGTTGCTGGGAATTAGGACGATAAGTGAGACTTCCTTGCTTTTCAAAAAGTGGTGCTGTAGCGATCGCCTGATAGTCAGGATTTTCTTGCGAACTCTGAGTAAGCCAAGTCGAATCTGTAACTGAAGGTATCAAACCCGAAGGTAGTTCACCTTCTAAAAAAGCTAGTAGGCGTTGCTGGCAAGTGCGAGTATTGATCCCGCGACCTTCAAATAGCTGAAGAACTTCACCGAAAGATAAAGGTCGATCTGGTAGCAGCCGCAGCAATTCTGTAAATAGGAAATAATCAGTGTATTGTTGCCTGGGTATATCTAATATCTGGGGATGCAGAGGCAGCATCGCCAAACCATAGGCAACCCGACTACAATTGGGAGCGCCGTTTTCGCCGAGATATAAATCTTGAATAATCTTAGCGCTGGGGAGTTTTTGCCGTAGCCAGCGATTCACAGTACCGACACAAGCCACCCCACCAGTCAGAATAGCTTGATTAATGGATTCTGTGGGGATGCCACGAGCTACCAACAACTTGTTGAGTTCTCGATTCAGGCGGCGCACAAAGGGGATAAATACTTGGCTTTCTAGGTCTCGTCGTTGCAAAATCCATTGCTGATCGGCCAATTCCAGAGTAAAAGAGTCTTGGTGCTGCAAAATCAGCTTTAGAGCTAGTGCGGCATCTAATACCGCCTGTCCCAGTAGAGAACTCTCTAGACGCTGCTGGAGGCGAATTCGAGCGGTGATATCTGGTTCTCCAACTCTAGGTAGTTCTAATACTTCCAACCCTAAACTCTGCCAACGCATTTGGTCTAAACCGGGAATTGACGGTTGCCATTGCCAAGGATTACTTGTAAGATTTTTGCGTAGGCGTAGCCCAGAGTAGGCATCGCTTGGTGTTTCTTTTCGTGATTGCCGAGATTTAGGTGGCAATAGCAGCTGGCAAATAATATCTTGTTCAATCCCCTTGCCAGCATAGGCAAAACTGTGGAGCATGAAATCATTGTATGTCAATTGCAGCAATGTTTCTGGGACATCGACCAGCAACATTTCTGTGGCAGTTGTCCCAATGTTAATCACAAGGGTATTGCCAACAATGGGATGTTCGCTGGTTTTTGCCGGATGAGAACCCTGATGTTCGCTTAATTTTATTTGTTCACCGTTAGCAGCATCGAGTTCTGGGAGTAGACTAGCGATCGCTTCTTCTACAAAAAAGACTTGCTGCGGATGTTGGATAAGTTTACTGGTGAGTAAAGCTTCCCGCACATTGAAGCGGTATTGTTCCGAACAACTAGCTGGACAGGTGCAAATTACACCAGCAATATTATTGATAATCTGCGGAAAATCTTGTTCGCTGATCCCCATAGAAGCAGCCATTAAACTAGGGGTGGTACTAGTTTTTTCGGATTTGAGGGTTAATAGTAGCTTAGAGAGCGATCGCACAACCCAAATCAAAGGGCCTGCTGAAAATTCATTTAATTGCAAAACAGGTTCCCATTTCTGTCGTTCACTCTTGTAGGGAATAGCTACTTGTAAATAAGGCTTCAATTGCGCCGAGTAGAGATTATTTGTCGTCGCATCTGCTGTTGATCTCGGTGTTGCAGGAGTTGTGGTCGAGCGATCGGGCACTTTATCTTGGGCAACAGCCGCAGGTGCTGTCTGTTCATGTGTTTCGATACTTTCGTTTTCTCCCTGGGGTACAGAAGCTGTAGGCAGATAAACCTCTGTTGGTAAACGAAATGATTGCTGGAAGGAAGGTTTTTCCGGCGGATTTTCTGCTGACCAGTAGATAGGATGTACAACAAAAGTCGAGCGATTTAATAATGCGGCAGAAATTCCTGTTGTACCTAAATCAATTCCTAAATACCAGACTGATTCTAGAACATTGAGCGATTCTGGATTGTTGATGGAGTTGGAAATTGGAGGTAATGAACTTTCTTGAACAGGAGTTGTGACTTCCTTTTGTTGTTCAGCTTCTACCTGGGGAACTTCCAAACTGGAGAAAGCAGCAGTTGAGGTATTTTCTGATACTGGGATATTTTCAGAGAAAGTTGTGGGGATTGTGTCTTGATTAGTATCAAGTAGTTCCGAGAAAGTATCAAAGTTAGTCGCTGGCTGCGACTCAGAATTTAGCTGCTGATCAAAATTAGCCAAATCTCGATCTAATTGCTGCAACTGTTCTTCATCTAAAGAAATATCAGGTACAGATGGAGTCTGGTTGGACTCAATAGAAAGCAAGTTTTCTTGGGGTGAAGCAGCAATGTAGTTATCTGAGGACGGTTCTGGCTGCTCATCGTTAATTAATACTTCCGGTGCGTCCGCTACGCGTAGCTTGCTTTCCCGTAGGGGTACGGTAGTCTGTGCCAACGCAATTTCTTCAACTGCTACTTCTGGAGTAACTGTTGCTGTAGTTGTGGCATCATCCACAAAGGATGATACTTCTAGCAGTTGCTGCTCACTACCTGTATCAGGCAATAGGTCAGTTAGGGTATTAATCGTATCAGCACTATTTGGCTGAGTAGCAAATTGCGCGGTAAAACTGTCTGTTGGTGGCAGAGAATTACTAAGAGGTGAGTCTAAATCAGTATCCTCTTCAAAAAATAATTCTTCCTGTGGTTCTGATGATGAATCTGTGGTTTCTACTAAAGTCTCTTGGGATGAAAGACCTATATCTGGCGTTACAACCGCAGAATCAACGCTTGGAGGATCAGCGATGTTCAACGTTGATGGAGCGGCTATGGTAGCAGATAAGTCATTTGTGGGAACATCGAGGTTTAGATTATTAATATCACCAGTACCAAACAAACTGGCGTAAAGTTGGTCTACTTCATCGCCAATTAATGCAGAAATATCTTGCGATAATTCGGTCTGGTTTGCAGAAGGCTCAGACGAGTCTAAGCCAAGCTGCAACAGCACTGTATCTAGATCCTCTGTAAGGGTAGTTTCCTGTTGCTCAGAATTAATTGTGAGTGAAGATGAAGTTTCTGGCTGTGTAAGCTCCAAGGGTTGGGGTGCAACTCCAGTAGCGATCTCAGCTGTGTCAGCCAATGATGGTGGTGTATCAGATTCTACCTCAAGGAAAGATGACTGGAAACTAGGAGATTGCTGTTGCAAATGCTGGGTCAAATTGTTGAGAAAGCCGGCCATTAACTGTTCGCCTTGCATTCCCTTGCTATGCATCCTTGCCAGTGCTTGCGAAAGGGACTCGTAATAGGTATTTATATTGCGCTGTAGTGCCTCAAAGACTACATTTACAGTCCCATCTAGGGATAATAGGTGTTGATCCAACTCCCTGGCCAGATGTGTTAACTTTTCTACACGGTCTGGTAATTCCAATGAAGGTTGAGTTGTAGAGCTTGCTGGTTCTGAGTTTGCGTGATTAATTCCTTCTGAATAACTAGCGGAATTTTCCCGCGTCTGTGCTAGCAGTGGCGTTAAAGTTGGCACAAGGCGACTCATGAGTACCTGTAAAAACTCGGTAATCACTTGATCTTGGTTTGTCAACTGCTGCGCTAAGGAGTAATTTTGCAATCGCCTTTGCTCTAGCTGCCGAATTTCTTGTATGAGAGTAGCTCGCTCTTGCAAGAGCAATTCTAATTCCGATCGCAATGGCTGGATCAAGCTCGAAAATTCACTTTTTAATTGTCCTGCTCCAACAGTACTCTGTTCTTGATAGGGTTCGAGCTGCGGTAATGGATACTGGTTGTTACCTTGAACAATAAATTTTGTTAATAAAGGCGATGGCTCCGCCAACCCCAAGGGCGAACGCGGTTCTTCAGAAGACTGGCTTGGGATGCCGTTCTCTAATGCTTCTTTTTCTTGTAGCCTGAGCAAGAAGTTGCGAATTCGTTCTAACACTTCTTTCGGCTCTTGTGCCTGACCAGATAGAAATCTAGACACGCGTTTGCCACCGCTGGCAAGTAAGTTGTCAATGTCTGCGATCAGCTTTTGAATTTCATCTGCACTGGAAGTCACTTTTTTACCTTACCTATAAACTTATGTTAATTAATGTGACAATTACTTTACAATTACCGTACCCCTATGGATGTCTTGCTACGCACAGCGTCAAAGAGAAGTTTTGAGTGGCAAAAGCCGCTGCTTGGAATTGTGACTGTCATTATGTTATGGATTACTGAGAGTAGTGGCAATCTTCAGTCAGCATTTGTGTGAGAAGCTTAGTTTTACAGATCATTAAATTGCCTATTTTTCAAAATCGCTAAAATACCTGAGCAATAATTTACTCCCTTTAGTATCATTAATGTTGTTTGCCTATATTTTGAACTAATCAAGTTTGCAGTGCAGCTAGCCCCTAAACAATACAACCCAGGCTATAAACTACTTTTTGCAAAACTTTTATCCCGTTTACACTTATAGGTAAAGATTGTCTAAAAAAAACGTTCTTTTCGCTTTCTTATGTAGCATAGTTTAGTTTTCTCTTTGAAAGGGAACTGTGCCTTGATGGCTTAGGCTGAAGATGGCGCTCTTATTTGTTGTGTGTATATAGCAGCTGGAATAAAAATGTCGTAATGGAAGACCGATATAGCTTGCAAGCACAGGCTAATTCCTGGATGATCTCCTCGGCTCCCTTTTTTCAAGGGTTGCCAGAAGCTGCTGTGGAATCAGCCCTCATCCATCTTGCTACCCGCACTCACCCAGCTAATCAGGTGATTCTGCTGGAAAATGACTGGGGCGGTTCTGTGTATTTTATTTTGGACGGATGGGTAAAAATTCGCACCTACAATCTGGAAGGAAAAGAAGTAACGCTGAATATTCTTGGCAAAGGGGAATTGTTTGGTGAAATGGCAGCCCTAGATGAAGTGCCTCGATCTACAGATGTGATTACCTTGGCCCCAACGGTAATTGGTAGTATGCCTGCTCAGGATTTTGTCAAGTTACTTCATGTAGAACCCTTGGCGGGAGTTCGATTGGCACAACTAATGGCACGGCGTTTACGGCAAGTAAATCGCCGATTGCGGTTGCGGGAATCTGATAGCCAGTCACGGGTGGCAGATACGTTGCTATTTTTGGCAGAAGGACAAGGGAAAAAAGGGCAAACAGGAACCGAAATCCCCAATTTACCTCATCGGGAATTGAGTAGTTTGAGCGGACTGGCCCGGGAAACTGTGACACGAGTGTTGACAAGGCTAGAAAAAAAAGGCTTGATTAAACGGGATCAAGACACTATTTGTATTCCCGATTTGTCAGCCTTAGAAAGAATGATAGTTTAAAAACTTGTCAAATATCAGATATGAATATTTTAGATTCTCTGCCAGATGAGCCGGAGAAAGATTTATCCCCTGAGTCTCCAACTTCCCACAATCATTGGTTAGACAAAGAACAGCAGTTAATGCCTCCTCAAATCAAGGCTGATGCACCCTTGAGGATGGTGGAGACGGCGTTTTTAGCCAGTACCGCTAGCTTGATTTGGTTTATTAATTTTTACTTTCCCTTGGGGCCAGTTTTGCGGATATTTTTTCCGGTGCCGATCGCTCTAGTTTATTTACGTTGGGGCAGGCGTGCGGCATGGATGGCAGCCCTTACTTCCGGGTTACTGTTGACGGTACTGATGGGGCCAGCCCGCAGTTTGCTGTTTGTCATGCCCTACGGGTTCATGGGCGTGCTTTTAGGAGCGACGTGGTATCGTCGTCGTGTTCCCTGGATTGTTTCTATCACCTTGGGTACGCTGTTAGGTACTTTGGGAGTATTTTTTCGGCTGTGGTTGCTGTCTGTTTTGTCAGGTGAAGACCTATGGATTTATGTGATTACCCAGGTGACTGAGTTTATAGAGTGGGTATTTTTGAAGCTGAGTTTGTTGGTGAGTCCCAGTGTGTTTTTGATTCAAGTGGGAGCGATCGCTTTAATTGTACTCAACAATTTTATTTATCTTTTTGTGGTACACCTAGCATCATGGTTTCTTTTTGACCGCCTGGGCAATCCTATTCCCCGTCCGCCACACTGGATACAAGTCCTCATGGATTATGAAGGATAGTCATTTGTCATTAGTCATTAGTCATTTGTCATTGGTTAAATGATGAGTCCTAAGGAACGTGGATTAAATAAAGTGCAAAAGTAGGGTGTGTTAGCGGAGCGTAACGCACCATTCCCAGTTCAATCAGAATTGCAGGTTATTAAATTTGTATTCCTAACTCATAACCAATTCCCAATGCCCAATGCCCCATGCCCCATGCCCCATGCCCAATTCCCCATGCCCAATTCCCAATGCCCAATTCCCAAATTCGTATTTATACGCAAAAAGAACAGGGTGAAGAATGGCTGCGACGGTATCGTGGCTATCTACCCGTATTTGCCTGCGTTTTAGGATTTACTGAAACTGGTTTAATTCCAGGGATTTCAGCAGCCGGTCGAACTCCAGAGGATCGGAAATATACTGCTTGTGCCGATGCCGAGTTTTTGTATTATGGCCCAGAACATAAGCCCCAATATCCCCTACCACCATTAGCGGCTGGGGCTTCGCCTGTGCTGATTTCTCGCGCTGTCTTTGAGTCACTAAAGATACCAGTTCATTTGTTTAATGCTGGTTTACCCCAACCTCCTGCTTTGCCAATAATTGATTTGGGTGGCTCTCCTGCTCGATGTTTAAGTGGTGGTGCTGCTATGGAAATCACAACCGTACACCACTTGTTTCAACAAGGGCTACTTTGGGGAGAACGCCTTGCTGCGAATATGCAACATAAATATGTGATTCTCGGTGAGTGCGTCGTTGGAGGTACTACAACTGCCCTAGCAATCTTAGCTGGTTTGGGTATTGAAGCTGACGGAAAAGTGAACAGTAGTCATCCTATTTGTAACCACGCGCAAAAATGGGCATTAGTGCAAGCTGGGCTAGAGAAGATGAGGGGGAGCAGAGGGCAGGGGGAGATAAACTTCCAATCTTCAATGCAAAATTCTGTAGATCCTTTAAAACTAGCTGCCGCCGTGGGTGATCCCATGCAAGTGGTGGTAGCTGGGATGGCGATCGCTGCTAGTCAACGTTGTGGTGTAATGCTTGCGGGTGGGACGCAAATGCTGGCAGTTTATGCGCTGATGAGTGCGATCGCTCAAACTTACGCTTTATCATGGCAACCAGAAGCAGTCGTTGTAGGCACAACTCGCTGGGTGGCAGAAGACCCTACTGGCGCTACAGTTGACTTAGCCCTCAGTTTAGGAAAAGGCAGCTTAACTCAGAGTGGAGGAACCCCTGCCCTATTAGCAACTAATCTGAGCTTTGCTGAATCTCGTTATCCTCAACTCAGAGCTTATGAACAGGGCTTTGTGAAAGAAGGTATGGGCGCTGGAGCCGCTTGTATAGCCGCCCATCTTAGCCAAGATTGGCAGCAACAAAAACTTTTGGCAGCTATTGAAGCCCAACTTGAACGGCTAAGTACAGCACTTGATTAATTCATTAGCTAATTAATTAAGAGCGTTGACCGGTGACAATATATGCTACCCTTTGACCAATATTAGTGGCGTGATCTGCCATGCGTTCTAAACAACGAATTGCCAGTGCCAGCAGTACTATTGGCTCGACTATACCAGGCACATCTCGTTGTTGGGCTAAAGTTTGATAAACGCGATCATACGCATCGTCTACAGTATCATCTAAGTGCTTTAAACGACGCCCACTGGCTTCATCCAAATCTCCCAAAGCCTTCAAGCTAGTTGCTAGCATCGACTGCGCGTGAAGGGACATAGCTTCAATGTCGGGCATTGACGGATGAGGCGCGTAAGGAAAAATTTTAATCGCAATCTCAGCTAAATCCTCAGCATAATCGCCAATGCGCTCTAAGTCTCGCACCAGCTGCATAAAGGCACTCAAGCAGCGCAAATCTTCAGCCGTAGGTGCTTGCAGCGTCATAATCGCCGTACAGTCTGATTCGATTTGTCTATAAAAACGATCAATCTTTTTATCTAATCGGGGAAGTTCCTCAGCTGCTGTTAAGTTACGAGCAACTAACGCTTGGTGGCTGAGGCGAAATGATTGTTCTACCAAAGCACCCATGCGTAATATATCCCGTTCTAAGCGCCTAATGGCACGTGCGAGTTGAGGTTTTTGAGGATTAGGACTGTAATGGACAGCTTTCACGCTTGTTGTCTTAAAGGTGAAGATAATATTAACTATAGTCTTGGCTTAAGGAGTTTGCCATAACTTCTAAAAATTGCAGTTGTATCCACGCACCACCAGTTCCTGGATGGTTCATAGCCTTGATTGAACCACCGTGGGCGAGAATAATTTGCTCAACGATCGCTAAACCTAAACCATTGCCGACGATTGCCCCTATGGAGTTCCCATCTTGTGGGGAATGGGTTCGCGCCTTATCTCCTCGATAAAATCGCTCAAAAACATGGGGTAAATCTAGCTCAGAAAACCCAACTCCAGAATCAATAAGATTTATTTCCAAGATTGGGGAAGCGGCATCATTATTTTCTGTTGATAAAATTTTTGCTTCAACATGAATACTTGTACAAGGAGGACTGTACTTAATGCTATTGTCCAGCAAGTTGAGAAAAACCTGGTAAATACGGGCTTGATCTGCTTTAATCCAAAGATTTTCCGGGCCAGAATAAGAAAGAGACAGATGTTGGCGCTCTGCTAAGGGTTCTAATGTTTCCCAAACGGATGTAATTAGCGATCGCAATTCTACAGCTTTGGTTTGCAATTGCATGGTTGGGTTTGCTTCCATTTGGGTGAGGTCTAGCCAGCTTTGCACTAAGTTAATCAGCCGATCAACTTCTTGCATTAAGCGGTTAACCCAACGATTTAAAGGTGGTTCCAAGCGAGTTTGTAAAGTTTCCGCAACCAAGCGAATCGAAGTCAAGGGCGTTCTGAGTTCATGCGCTAAATCAGAAAAAGAGCGATCGCGTACTTGATTTATATCTAATAGGGGTTGACGATTTTCTAAAAAGACTCCTACTTCTCCATTGGGTAAAGGCAAGCTAGATGCCCGCAAAGCCAGAGATTTTATTGTTGGCATCTCTGCCGTATCGTCACAAGATGGATGAAATACCCACTCGCCCGTCTGTGGTGTTTGACAATCACGAGTTTGCTCAATTAAATGGTCAAGTTCGTAAGACCTTACCAACTCTAGTAATAAGCGCACCTGTTCTGGTTGCCACCTTTGCAGATACAAAATTTCCTGCGCCTGCCGATTGCACCACAGCAGTTGATTTTCCTCATCCACCTGCAAATATCCCACTGGTGCAAAATCTAGTAGGTCTTGGTAAGTTTGCAACGACTGCTGCAAATCTTGCCGTTGCTGCTTCACCTTCGCTATTTCCTGCCTCAACCCAGGAATCAGCAGCAGTCCCATCTTGTAAGAATGCGAGGTTAACGGTCGGAGTAAGCGCCCCAGGTAGCGGTTAAGTTGAACCTGTTGCCAAACCCAAAACCCAATGCCTATCGCTAAACCTAGAAAAAATCCCAATAAAAGCATTTGAGTTGTTAGTTTTTTGCTGACTACTAAAAACTAACAACTATCCAAACTAATTATCCAAACCTATAGCCAAAACCTCTTACAGTCACAAGATATTCGGGATGACTGGGGTCTTGCTCTAATTTTTCGCGCAACCACCGAATGTGAACGTCTACGGTTTTACTATCGCCAACGAAATCTGGCCCCCAAACCTGATCTAGCAGTTGTTCCCGTGACCATACCCGGCGGGCGTAACTCATAAACAATTCCAACAAGCGGAACTCTTTAGGAGAAAGATTCACCTCCTGACCACGAACTAGCACGCGGCATTCTTGAGGATTCAAGGTGACATCCTTGAATTTTAATACTGGTATTTGTGGCAAATTGCTTAGGCGTTGGCGGCGGAGTAAAGCACGACAACGAGCCACTAACTCGCGCATACTAAAAGGTTTGGTCAGGTAGTCATCTGCTCCCACCTCTAACCCCAAAACACGGTCAGTTTCACTACCCTTAGCACTGAGCATTAAAATGGGTACTGGGTTTCCTTGATGACGCAGCAAACGGCAAATATCTAGCCCATTGATTTGAGGCAGCATCAAATCAAGAATAAGCAGATCGAAAGGAAGTTCCCCTGAGTTGGTTTCAAAACTTTTGAGATACTCTACAGCAGACCGTCCATCGGGTGCAGTTGTCACCCCATAACCTTCCTCTTCCAGGGCTACAGCTAGCATTTCCTGGATTAATTCTTCATCTTCTACTACTAAAATACGGCTGGTTTGTCCAATGTCCGTTCTAGCAGAATATTTGGTCGATTCACTGGTATACATTGATATCACAAAAGTCTAGGACTGTGCTTGTATCAATTAGGATGATTGAATTTATTATCTCGCTTTACTGCAACCGCGCTTCTGCTAAGGTTAATTCTTTTAGATTTTCTTTACAAAAAGTAATAGTAATATATGTCACAGCAGCCTCCTAAATCACATGTGGCTGCAAGCTTTTAATAGTCTTCATAATTAGGGACTTTGCATCAAATTTCTAAGTATAGCAGTTGTTATTGGATACAACATCTGGTTATGGTACAGCAATGCGCTCCTATGAGTAGTCCGTATTCCATGCAATTGTCAACTGCTATAGCTTCGATTCTGTCTTCACAATAGGGAGCAGGTGATATGAAGATGTCTTTTCCTATCCTAATTACATGAAGGGTTGTCTTGACAAAAGCGGATTAAGTTGGGTATATTTACTTTAGTACAAATATACTATACGGTTTGAAGGGAAAATTATAGCGCTTTTCGTATCCTGCGGGTACTCCGTTGGAGAACTCGTAAAAGTAGCCGCTACGCGTCTATGTATGCAATACAATCCAACCTCTCTCTAGCTTTGAATCTTATTCCCCTTTCAGCAACAAAAGTTTTTCCGCTTTCCTCTCATACAAAGAGAGGGTTAGGTGACTATTGAATTCCACTGAGAAACACTATATACCTGAAAAACATAAGGACATGTATGTGGAAAACTCGTACTACCTAAGTGTCCTATGCCGATCATTTCAGTATTTACACCGCGTTAAAAATGTTGATTTAAAGGCTATTCTGATGTCTGCATAGGGTAGTCATTGGTATGGCTTGCTACCCAATAAATCATTTGCCTATTGAAGGGAGTTGGAAGATGACTACAGTTGGAGTCAAGGACAGCAAACAACAACTAATGCAAGCATTTCAACAAATTATTATCCAAAGAAAAAAGCTGGAATCTAAAATAGCAACCAAACAAGAGGAAGCAGAAAAGGCAAAAAGTCAAGAAATTCTGCAAGCAGCTTCTGCATATACAGTTGATAGTATTGTCAAAGGTTTAGCTGATTTACAATTGGAGTTTGGCAGTATTCTCAATGGATTATCTGAAAAACTAGCTCAGGAAAATTCTAAGTTAGATGAATTAAACCGAGCTATAGAAATTGAAACTCAACGATTACAAGAGCTTCAACAAATCAGAGTTGTAGCGGATACTCTAGACATTTTAAGTCAAGAACACCAAGAAAAATTAAAAACCCTAGAACAAGATACTATCAGCAAAAGAGAAACACTAGAGAAAGAAATTACAATCAGGCGGAAAGAATGGCAAAAAGAGCAAGCAGAGTATGAAGAGAAACTCCAAGCATATAACGATTTATTAGCCAAAGAGCGCCAGCAAGAACAAGAAGAATCTCTGTATAAGTTAGAAACTACTCGTAAACTCAATACAGATAGCTACGAAGCGATAAAGCGCCAACAGCAAAGGGAAATCCAAGAAAATTCTCAAAAGAAAGAGAAAAATTGGGCAGAACGAGAAAAGATATCAGCTGAACGTCAACCACTCTTTGCAGATTATGAACAAAAGGTAACTAAATTTCCTAGCGAACTGGAAGAAGCCGTTAAGAAAGCTAGGGAAGAAGCAATTAAAGAAACAAGCCAAAAAGCTAAAATTGAAGCTGATTTATTTGAAAAAGAATGGGAATCTAACAAACAGAGCTATGAGCTAAAAATTCAATCTCTGGAAGAAACAATTAAGAAACAGTCTGAGCAAATAGAAGGTATTGCTGCTCAATTGCAAACTGCATTAAAACAGTCACAAGATTTAGCCATGAGGGCTTTTGGTAGTTCTAACTCTAAATAGTTATAAGTTTGGTGGGTGCATCTTAATCATTTTTAATTCCTGAAGAGGAGGTTTGTTGTGGTGGTGAAAAAGCCGACTGATAAGAATACTAAAGTAGAAATTCTTCAGGCGTATGAGGAGTTAGCTAAAGAAAAAGCAGCACTGAAATTACAACTTGAACAAGTTGCCAAAGAAAACCAGCCTGGAACTAAAGAACAGCCTAAATTAGAACAAAAAACACCTATGAATCAGCTTTCTAGTGTCCAACAGAAAATGAACAATACAATTGAAAGCTTGGCGAAGATTCAATTAGGTTTTGGCAGTGCTGCTAATGAATTATCGGAACAATTAACCACAAAAGCCTCTAAATTAGAAGAAATTAGGCGGACTTTAGAAGAAGAAATTCAACAATTAACACAACTGCACAATTTAGAAATTTCTGATGATATTTTGGATACTCTCATCCAAGCCTATGAGGATAATATTAAAACTTATCAGGAAGAATATAGCCAGCGTTCTGAAGTGTTGTTCCAAGAAATATTAGAGCAAAAGAATACTTGGGGAAAAGAACAAGAGGAACAGCAACGAGCGATAAAAGAACGAAATGAAAACTTGCATAAAACTCGGCAACGCGATGCTTCAGAGTATAAGTATAATTTAGAACTCCAGCGACAATTACAAAGTGACGAATACGAGCAAGAGCAGAAAGCACTATATAAGCAACTGGAAGAATTACTACAAGAAACAGAAAAACAGTGGGCTGAACGAGAGAAAGCAATTTCTGAGAGAGAGAAACAATTTGAAGAATTAAAAGCGAAGGTAGAGGCTTTTCCAAAAGATAAAGAAGCAGCTATAAAAAAAGCTACAGAAGAAGGCAAAGGCATCGCCCACTACCAAGCTAAAGTAAAATCAGATTTATATTCTAAAGAAGTGGAAGGGCAAAAACGTTTCTATGAACAAAGGCTGCAATCTCTAGAACAAACGATTACTAATCAAGAGACGCGGATTCAAAATCTTTCTAAACAACTTGAATCTGCCCTAAAACAAGTTCAGGATTTGGCAGTTAAAGCTATTGAAGGTACTTCAAATGTTAATTCATATCAGGCAATCAAAGAAATAGCTTTAGAACAGGCAAAGACTCAAGTGAAAAACAAATAAGCTAATTTGTTAATGAAAATTGTAGAGACTTAAATTAAGTCTCTACAAGGAACTATAAAGCTTTTTATTCAGTTTTCTTTGGTTTTTTGATGTCTAAGGGAGGTTGGGGTTTCTTCTTCTTTGTTCCGGTAGCTAGTGTTTGCTTAAATGCTTGATTAGAATTTGGCTCTTGACTAGACATAATACTAAATTTTAAAATCTACTACACTATTATCTACATCACGGGTATGGTTGATTACAGAAATATATCATAGAAAATTTAAGTTTAACTAGAGAAACTTAGTAAATAATGTTACATCTAGAGGAACCTTAACTTTTAACGGGATAATTATAAATCTTAATATATGAGTCAGCGATCGCTTGGTGGCTGTCTTAAAAAAGTGCTAAAGAATAAATACTAGATGCTAATGCCTAGTACCAATTTCGGGCGCTGATTGGTAGAGAAGTAAGGCATTTTCACGTAAAATTGCTACAGCGATCGCCTCTGCTTGAGCCACAGTAATGTCAGAATCGGCAATTGCTTGCTCTAACACTTCTCCTAAAAGCTGGCGACCCCACTTTGCCCCCAAGTAGTACAATTCTGGAATTGAGTGGGCATCAGAAGAATACATTAATTTAGTAGTGGGAGTTAATTCTAACAGCTGCCTGATTACTTCCCGCATCCCAGATACGCTTAAAAAAGGTACTGCCAAACCGAAATCTAAATAAACTTGGGGATATACAGAAGCTAAATAACCAGCCTGCTGCATGTAAGGATAGGAAGCGTGTAGTAATACGATTGGTACATGGCGGTACTGGGGTAACTCTAGTAAATATCTCAGATTTAAGGGATTAGCCAATCGTAAATCCAAGTCGGGATCACCATAGCCAGTATGGAATTGCACTGGTAGGTGATATTTCGCTGCTACTAGTAACGCCTGTTGTAAGAGAAAATCAATAAGGGACTTATCAGTCAGTCGCAGAGGTTGATTTTGCAATTGTTGTTTGAGGTTATCGAAGTGAGCCGCCGCCACCTCGTAGGTTACAGGTTGAATATCTAAGCCACTCCGGTAACAGGCAATACTTTTAAAAGCCACCACCGTTTGGGGTGGTGGATCAATTTCGCTGTTGAATCTTGCTAGAAAAGTTGCAAAATCTTCTGATTGCGGAATTAGCTGTTCTGCTATTAGTTCTAATCTAAGAATTCGTCGCACAGGAATAAACCTTTCATGCCACGATATAGGTAAAATCGTTTCTGGCTGCAAACCATCATCTAAGTAAATCGCCTCTAGGTTAGCGGCCCGAAAATAAATCTGCGTCAGTTGTTCTAACCCTAGACTTTCCCGCCGTGCCAAAATTGCTGCTTCTTCAGCTTCACAGTTTAATAAAGTTGCAATATCGCGCAAGCTACGCCGATAAAAGAAAGTATGACGGGCATGGTAGTTGATGATTTCTGGATCAGAACCTTCAGTGAAGGCACTCGCGTAAGGGTACTGGGCAAAAACTTCTGGCCTTAAGATGTTGTGGGCGTGTTGGTCAATTAAAGGAATGTCAGCTAGATTCATTGGTAAGTAATCATATTGCTAGTAGTACGCTTTCGTGACTTGGCGGGGTAAAGGGGAAGGGGGAAGGGGGAAAGGTTTTAAATCCCTTACCC
>NZ_JAYGHD010000013.1:0-49056 GCF_034932245.1 Nostoc sp. UHCC 0251 | reverse complement strand
ATTCTCTTGGTAGGTAAAAACCCCACCCCGGAGTGTCTGTCTGAGTTTAATTGCGAATTGCGAATTGCGTTAGCGTAGCGGGGCGTAGCCCATTGCGAATTGGATTTATCTCTTTAAAAAGTTTTTGGAACACAAGTTAGCAGCAAGTAGCAATTCTACTTCTGCACCTTCCATAGGTGGTAAGAAAAAATACCCTTGTGCATAATCACATTGTAATGCCTTCAGTTGTGCTAGTTGCTCTACAGTTTCTATTCCTTCCGCTGTGACAGACATATTTAAATTATGAGCTAATGTCACAATAGCTCGAATAATTTCTAAATTTTCCCCTCGACTACCTATATTGCTGACAAAAGAACGATCAATCTTCAGGGTTTTGATTGGTAGGCGGTGCAGATAACTCAAAGATGAATAACCAGTTCCAAAATCATCCATATGCATCTCGACATTGAGTTCTGTTAACTGAGAAAGTATGGTGTTAGCTAATTCAAAATTATCCATCAACAAGGTTTCGGTAATTTCCAATTTCAAGCTGCATGGCTTTAGTCCAGTCTCCTGCAAAATATGTTTAACTTGTGTAAACACATCAGGCTGGGTGATTTGTTTCCCAGAAAAATTAACACTAATTGTCAGGGGTAGTGAGCTAGGAAATTGTTTATGCCATTTGTACATTTGGCGACAGGCTTCATAAAGCACCCATTGTCCGATACTAACAATCATTCCAGTTTCTTCAGCCAAAGGAATAAAATCTTGAGGTGAAATAAGTCCTTGCTTAGGATGATGCCAACGTATCAGTGCCTCAAATCCAATAAGTTTACCAGTTGTCAGTGAAATAATTGGCTGGTAATGAAGGCGAAATTCTTCTTGCTTGAGCAGCGCATTTCGCAGAGCAGTTTCTAACTCCAAGAGCAAAGATGCACCCTCGTGCATCTTCGGGTCAAAAACCTCATAGCGTGCCTTCCCAAGTGCTTTAGCGCAGTACATAGCCACATCGGCATCGCGTAGAATCTGCGCTGCTTGCTCATAATCTGCTTTACTAAAAGCGATGCCAATACTAGCATTAGTAAACACCCGATGCTCATTTAATTGAAATGGTAAAGCTAGCACTTTTTTAATTCGCTCGGCTACCTGGATGGCGGTGCTGATATCCTCAATTTCCTCAATTAAAATTGTGAACTCGTCCCCGCCAAAACGAGCAACTATGTCTCCGACTCGCAAAACTGATTTTAGTCGATGAGAAATTTCAATTAAAAGTTGATTCCCCATTAGATGTCCAAGGCTGTCATTAACAACCTTAAAACGGTCTAAGTCTAAGAAGAGTACGGCAAATAAATATTTATTTTGCTGTTTACTACGCTCTATTGTCCGCTGCACTCGCTCTATAAATAATCGTTGATTAGGTAATCCGGTTAGCCCGTCATGAAGACTATTGTGCAGTAGTTGCTCTTGTGCTTGTTGACGCTTGATAATGTCTTGTTCAAGTTGTTGATTCACTCTAATAAGTTCAATGGTGCGTTCTAGAACCATCTGCTCAAGATGAAGACGATACTGAACTAATTCTTTTTCTACTAACTTACGCTTAGTGATGTCACGGACAATAACAACATACTCTCGTAGCTGGGAATTAAATGGCTGTGAAATAGTCGATTCAACAATTCGTAGACCTTTATTTATTTTTAACGTTTGCTCGCTCCTAATAGACCATTGCTCTGGTTTACCGCGATAGCATATTAATAGTTGATTCAACTTTTTCCCAAGTAACTGTTGAATATTTGTTTGAAATAACTCTTCAGCAGCAGCATTTGTTTGACAAATTTTACCATTTTCATCTAATACTAAAACAGTATCTGGAACAGTATCGAGAGTAGTAATAAATAGGCTTTTTGCTTGTTTGCGTGCATCATCAATAGCAACAATTTGTGGTAGAGTTGTCCAGCAAGCGATCGCAACCCCTGTAAAAGAGAGTGTTACTAATAGAATAGCTAATAAAGAATTATGAGTATCATTAGAATTTTTGTCTAATAAATCGCGGATAACCCAAGTGCTTGTGGCAGTAATACAAATTAATGTTACTAGGACAATTACCTGTAACACCACAAAATCTTGATTATTTATACTAAACTTAGCGTCGTTATGCTGTGTCCACCATTTCGAGTGTAATCGCGCTAATTTTAAACGACTTATCCCTACATCTCCTAGCATCAAAACAATGGGTAATAATAAACCCACTAAAAAATCTCTCCAATTCCAAGCTAAACCTCCTACTATTAAAACCACCGCTTCTACAAAGAAAAAACCAAGTGACCACCAAGGCCATAGTACCTGTGGTTTACCCCGACACAACCATAATCCTAGATGTAGACCCATAATCGACAGGAGATAACAAGTACCTGCTACTGTGACAAGTTGAGGTACATTTCCCAAATTCAGACAAAGCAGACTAAGTATAAAGGTAATTAAGATAGCGGGTCCAAGAACACCTTGCGGGGAAACTAATGCAAATAGAGGAGAAATCTGACCGTCTAAAGCAAGTTGGTATAATATCCGAGGAGAATTGGAAACTGCCGTAGCAGAACTTAAAAGGCAGGATATAGTAATGATAAGTGTTACTAAAAAAGAGGCAGAATCACCCCAAAAAGGCTTAGAAGCTGCTACCAAATTTAAAAACGCATCGTCACCTATTGCTGGATTTGGAGCCGAACACATTAATACCAAAGAACCACCTAAAAACACCGTAGGAATTAACCAAGCAGCTACGGTCAAGAACCTCAAAGTTTTATATGGGTGGCGGCTATCAGCAACAAAAGAAGAAGTGGTTTCACAAGCATAAATTGAATAGCTAGCTAGAAAAAACCACTTTGCCCATTCTTCAAAGCTCAGGCTATGTGTGCTAGTTGGGATAAATTGAAAACTAGGCGCTGAGAAGGCTAACCATATTACGCCTTGAACACAAAACAAAAGTAATAATAAAATGGCTGGGAATACAAAAAATAAATGCAGGAGTGCTAAAGCACGGGTGCCACTGAAAGCCAAAATAAAAGGAATTGCTGTAAAAAGAACTTTTAAAAAAATTTCTGGACAATAAATACCTAATGTTTCAAAATTGACTTTAATTAAGTTTGTGAGAATAATCGCATACAGTGCTGGTGCTGCTGCCCAGCTAAAAAAGTATCCCAAGGCTAGGTAACGGCCTAAGCCAGGAAAGTTGTGTAGTAGCCTTGTGGTATAGTTTGGTGTTCCCCCGGCGACATCTGGCCAATATCTACCTAGACTTTGTACCTGAAAGTTAAGTAAAAAAGAGATGATTGTGCCAAACAACCAAACTAAGATAGCTTTAGGGCCTAACGCTGCATGAATAATCGGGGCAGTACCAATCCATCCCACATGACCCGTTAAGCCAAAGCCCCAGGTTTCCAGATAACTCAGAGTCCGTGGTAGGCGTATTACTAAGTGCTGAGTTTTCTCTGCCTGTACAGAATTGTTAATAACCATTGTTTCTTAGTGAAATTTACTGCCTTTTTCACTCAATAGCTGAATATCGCTGCACATAGCTTCAGTATAAATGCTGAACTTATCGGAAAACTAACTTACACGATTACACCTTTTTACAAGAAAGGCAGATAGCGCAGCGTAAAGCCTGCGGCATAGCAACTCTTAGAGAGGCTGCGCCCTAAGCCAAGCTATGCCGTAGGCTTTACACTTAGAGCGAGTCCGCGTAGCGTCTCCTAGAGAGCGTGTCGTAAAAAAGGCAGTTCCTCTCCGATAAGCACTACGGTGTACACACAAATCGAATTACCCCCCTTAATCTCCCCGATATATTGGGGGTAAATCAGAAATTTGGTTCCCTCCCCTTTATAAGGGGAGGGTTAGGGTGGGGTAAACCCTTGGAGCTATTTCAGACTTGTGTGTACACCGTAGCCGATAGGCGAGAGGGACGGTTTTGCGTAGTAAAAGCAGGGAGAGCTAGAAAAGGGGTTGGGGGTTATGTCTCTATTGGATTCAATGCAGAAGAGCTATAGCTTTTGCAACAACTCCTGAGTTAACTGAAAAAACGCTTTTGAACCAGCTGATTGGGGAGCATTTAAAACAGCTGGCATAAAACTATCAACAGCTTTAGCAACATTGACATCAACTGGTATTTGTACCTTACAAATTTTTTCTACACCGAAATCTTCAACAACGCGGTGCATCACTTGTTTATAGTATCTGCCAGTGAGAAGATTAGCGCTGGACATGCTGAATACAATTCCCAGCATTTTTATATCTATTTTGGTTTCATGTCCGTGACTGTCTTTTAATTGTGCAATGCGTCTTTCTAGCAGTTGAATACCCACTACAGATAAGGGTTCTGGTTTAGCAGGAAGTATGTAAAAATCACTGGCAGCTAAAGCGCTACGAGTCAATAGATTATATCCAGGTGCACAATCCAAGAGGATAAAATCGTATTCTTGACGTACAGGTTTTAAAATATTATTGATCAAGACTCTTTCAAAGCGATTCCAAATTGTTTCAAAGTCCTGCTCACCTAAAGCAGTTGCTTGCTGATGCAGCATCTCTGAAACAACAAATTCATCATATAAATCGATATCTCCTGGTAATAAATCCAGCCCAGGAAGACTACAAACCTGGGATTGAATGATGTCTTGAATTGTAAGTTTTGCTTGTGGCTCTGGATTGATAACTTCGTCTATCAGATACCTAAATGTCTTACTTTGTTTACGACGCTTGGCAAAATCTAAAGGCGACATCAAACTGAGTGTGGCGCTAATTTGGCTATCTAAATCAAGGACAAGCACTCGTTTGCCATGATTTTTAGCTAAACAGGTAGCTAAGTTGACGGTGAGGGTGGTTTTACCAACGCCACCTTTCATATTTGCAGTAGCAATTACATATCCCATTGGTTGAGTCCTCTGTTGACGCATTCCCATCTAGGTAGCGTACACCTGTATCGATCTATTAAATCTTCCATTAAATTTAATATTTTCGGAAACTCAACGAAGAAGCAAGCGGTAGGGGGCAGGGGAAAATGACCTCTTCCTTGTCTACCTTTTCGTCGAGCGCTAGTCCAAACATTGACCGTAGAAAATGCTCAAACTCCCCAGCAGCAAATACTTCAGAAGTGAAAGTCACCCAATTGTCAGACGCATTGCGGAAACTATGATACACGCCAGCAGGAACCTGTAAAGCTTCTCCTGCAAGCAATACTTTGATAGAGCTTTCGCTTTAGCGATACGCTCAGTACAAGTGACTAATGACTAACTATTTACTCAACCCGCTTAACTTCAAATCCCCGCAATCCTTCCGGTTCTTCATACTCAACCACAACATCTTTAACTACAGCAGCAGGTGGCCCAGAATGACACCAGCGAACCATGTCATCTACAACATCTCGCGCTCCTTCAAAGACTGCTTCTACTCGATTATCGGGGAGATTCCGCACCCAACCGGCTAATCCCAACTGGCTAGCTGTATCGACGGTGGAATAGCGATAACCCACTCCTTGGACTCGGCCAGAAATTAATACATGGGCGCGGATGATCTTTGGCAGTGCTGTGTAATTCTGCATAGACTGGTCTAATCTTTACGATTCCAGTCTACCTAGTTTAGGTATACACAACCTGTTTTTAACTCCAACTGGCGAAATTAATCACGGTCATCGTCATCATCGCCACGATGTTTGTACTGGCGATCGCAATTATCCAATTCTTCATCACGTCGTTTCTACTTGCCATCGGCTATATTTCTGAAAATATCCCCTATTTCCATAATTTTCCTCCTAAATTAGCGAATCTCTTTATTCAGGCTCACTTTAGTACTTTGTCTAATGCTTGTGGTGGATAATTCTTCCAGCAGATGTAGATAAAAATAAAATTATGCCTATCTTTGGGAGTGTAGCAGGGTAGTGATAAAGTGTTTTCTACTACCTACAAATTGTTGTGAATTCAATTAATTAGTAGCCAGTTTTTCCACTTAATAATTTTGAATTGCTTATGTCTAATCTGCCACCACTTAATACAGAAACAATTTGGGCAATTCTTGACGAGAAACTTGATGATGCCACAGTCAACCAATTGCTATGGCATTATTTAGGCTATCGCTATGATACCTCAACTGCACAATGGAACACTAGCCAAGTTGCACCAGAATGGCAGAATGAGTACCCACAACCACCAGATTTCATTGATTCTCGCCCCGCAACAGTCAAGTTGACTCGTTCCATTCCTGCCGAAAACAAACAAATGCTCAAAGAAAAACTAGGTTTCAAAGGTTACAAAATTGGTGAATTTGGACCTCGGCAAACTCGCAGGGCGACGGCGGCTAATTGGTTGTTAAGTTATCTGCAACAAACTAACGGCAAAATTGATTAATATACAGCAGATATTTAGCAAAAAATATCTGCTTGCTATTTAAAAAGTTAATGAAAACTCATTATTCGATTTGCTAAAACTTTGTATTTTGGTAGAGAAAATCTAATTTTAGTAATATCATTAGCAAAAGAAATAACTACATTTAACCCGTAGTTTAGTTAAAAAAATCCTCTAAATAGTCAAAAGATAGTTACTTATTTTAAAATGTTTATTAATTCCTCCTGAAGATAGTGGCAGTGGTTATATAATTCTTTCTCTAGAGCGATTTGCAAATTCAATTGAACATCAGAGAATAATTCTATCAACCCTTAATATTACAAACACTTCTATGGCAAAGCCAATTGAATTTAATTTATTTGCACCTTATAACAAAGGAGCCGCATTAATTGGTTCTTTTTCTGATTGGCAAGAAATTCCAATGGAAAAAGGTGATGATGGTTATTTTCGTACAAGTGTTGAACTAAAAGACGGTGTTTATAAATATAAATTCCGCGTCCAGTCAAATTCATGGTTTTTTGAACCAGAACAATGGGTTGATGTTACTGACCCTTATGCAACTGATATAGATGAACTGAGTGGAAAAGATGATAGTGTTGTTCGGATCAAAGATGGCGAAAGGATTACCGATACATACGTTTGGCAAAATGATGATAAACCTTTACCTGCTGACCACGAATTGGTAATTTATGAATTGCACGTCGGTGATTTTTCTGGTGGCGAGGATGACCCTTATGCAAGAGGCAAGTACAAACACGTCATTGAAAAGCTAGATTATTTGTGCGAATTAGGAATCAATGCTATTGAGTTGATGCCACTTAAAGAATATCCTGGTGATTATAGTTGGGGTTATAATCCCCGCCACTTTTTTGCAACAGAATCAAGTTATGGTTCTACTGCTGAATTGAAACAATTGATTGATGAGTGTCATGGCAAAGGTATTCGTGTAATTATTGACGGTATTTATAACCACTCAGAAGCATCTAGTCCGTTAACACAAATTGACCACGATTATTGGTATCACCACGAACCTCGTGACCCTGATAATAACTGGGGACCTGAATTTAATTACGAACATTATGACGAAAATTTAGAGATTTATCCAGCACGGAAATTTATTGGCGAGACAATTCGTTTTTGGATATCAGAATATCATCTTGATGGTATTCGCTATGATGCAGCGCGGCAAATTGCCAACTACGATTTCATGCACTGGATTGTTCAGGAAGCCAAAAAAACTGCTGGTGCAAAACCTTTTTATAACGTTGCGGAACACATTCCTGAAACTACCAGCATTACCAATGTAGATGGCCCAATGGATGGTTGCTGGCATGACAGTTTCTATCACTGCATTCTAGAACATATTTGTGGTGATACATTTGATTTAGAGCGTCTCAAAGATGTTATTGACTGCAAGCGCCAAGGCTTCTTGGGTGCTACCAATGTAGTAAATTACCTCACTAACCATGACCATAACCATGTCATGGTTGAATTGGGAAACCGTGAGATTTTTGACGAAGAAGCTTTTAGGCGGGTTAAATTAGGAGTAGCCATCCTAATGACTGCTGTAGGCGTACCTTTGATTTGGATGGGAGAGGAATTTGGCGAGTATAAACCTAAACAACCTGAATCATCGAAAATCGATTGGACGCTGTTAAGTAACGATCTAAATCGTAGTTTATTTGAATCATACAAAGGCTTAACCAACCTGCGTAAAAGTAGTCATGCCCTTTACACAGAAAATATTGATTTTATCCACGAAAACGCAGAGGCAAAAGTATTAGCTTATACTCGTTGGAATGATGAAGGTTCTCGTGTAGTCGTAATTGCAAATTTCTCAGAAAACTTTCTAGCTGATTATCATGTTCCTAACTTTCCTAGCGCTGGTACATGGCACGAATGGACAGGCAATTATGATGTCGAAGCTGGTGACGATGGTATTGTAACTGACTTGGGTCCATACGAAGCCAAAGTGTTTGTATGGCAGTAATTATATACACTACGACTACCACTGAGATAATAGTCCAATAGCAAATAAAAAAGGGGAAAATATTTCCCCTTTTTCAGTTATTACTTTATTCATATACAATTTAATTAAAAATTTGTCAAGTCGAAAATAAGCTATTTTTAAAATTCATGGGTTCGTGTTACAATTTTGAGTTGAAGTGCGTATATAAAATTGCCAGAGCATACTCATGCACAACAAATTATTTAATAGTAATATCGATAACGCTAATATCGAGAACGATCGCATTTTATTAACTCCCAATGAAGTCAAATCAAAATTACCTTTAACACAATTAGCCGAACAAAGAGTTTTAGCATATAGACAGGAAATAGAAAAGATCCTGGATTTTGAGGATCGCAGAAAATTTATAGTAGTTGGTCCATGCTCAATCCACGACCCAAAAGCAGCACTAGAATATTCTGAGCGGTTGAAGAGATTGGCCGAGCGAGTCCAGGATAAGCTGCTACTAATTATGCGAGTGTACTTTGAAAAACCAAGAACAACTGTAGGCTGGAAAGGGTTAATTAACGATCCCGATATGGATGATTCTTTCCATGTAGAGAATGGTTTATTAATTGCACGGGATCTATTATTAAAAATTACAGAGTTGGGATTACCTGCTGGTACAGAAGCACTAGATCCAATCATACCTCAATATATTAGTGAACTAATTACGTGGTCTGCCATTGGAGCACGCACAACCGAATCCCAAACTCACCGCGAAATGGCAAGTGGGCTTTCGATGCCTGTGGGTTTTAAAAACGGTACTGATGGCAATATTCAAGTGGCTTTGAATGCCCTACAATCAGCTAGGAATCCGCATAATTTTTTGGGAATTAATCAAAACGGTCAGGTTAGCGTCTTTCAAACTAAAGGTAATGGATACGGTCATGTAATTTTAAGAGGTGGTAGTCAACCCAACTTTGATGCAGTAAATGTCAAACTGGTAGAAGAGAAATTAAAACAGGCAGATTTACCACCGAGGATTGTTATCGACTGTAGCCACGGCAATACCAATAAAGATTACAAATTACAAGGTGCTGTCTTAGAAAATATTATTCAGCAAATAGTGGATGGTAATACATCAATAGTTGGCATGATGCTGGAATCACATTTATATGAAGGTAGTCAACCAATTACTGGTAAAGAAGAATTAAAATATGGGATTTCTGTAACTGATAAATGCATTGGCTGGGAAGAAACCGAAAAAATTATTTTGGCTGCTCACGAAAAACTTAAATAAATACCATTAAGCCTGATAGTTGCTGAGTTTATTCACATTTACTTTCAGCGGTGTTACACACAAATATTGCAGTAAACATTAATTACCCCGATTCTCGTGCGGGGTTTTTCTTTGAATTAGCAATGTCTACGACGAGCTTACGAGATGCTGTGCGAAGCTTACTTCTTAGTGGGGGTACGCTAAAGCCAAGCAAATTTTCTAAGCCTGTAATGCCCTAAACCACTTATTCAAAACTGTGCTGATGGTTTTCTTAATCTGATGATTACGATTCCACTTCTGGAATGCCATTTCATACTCTTCGCCTTTGATTTGAAAAGTATTCCAGACATCCAGCCCTACAGGCAATCCGCAGAAAAGCAAGATGTACAGCGACCAAGAAATTCCGCCACCAGCAATTAAATCAATTAGTATCAAAAAGCCATTGAAAATCGTATAATTCCCAAGTCGCTTCTGAAATCTTCTGATACGGTAGGCGTCAAAAGCTTTTCGCTGTTGGACTTGACCCTGTTGCACTACCCAATCACGTTCTGCTAAATTTAAAGACTCAGGTGAAATTTCTAACTCAGCAGCAATTTCTAATATCTGCTCATAAGAAAATTCTGTGTCTTTGTCATCAGCTTGACGAGCGATCGCTAATTGCAGAATTTGTTGGACATCTTCTTGGCTATAAGAGCGGAGGCTCTTGGGTTCAAATGCCGTCATAATTGTTTCTCTTATCTTACTTTTAATAGAAATTTGCTGCCTGATAGATTTTGAGCAGGTATGCTATTACTGTTTCCATTATTCTTACATTAGCAAATCTAGATGCTGCCCTGCATCTCATGTATTGGTATTTTAACTTTGAGTAGAAAGCGTCTATCCCTCCTCTACTTTTGGTTTTCGATAGGCATAAATATCTTGAATAACTTGCACCCAGCCGTTAGCGACAGATTCGAGGATGCGATCGCCTTTTTCTTTAGTTGCGGTTGTGGCGTCGCCAATCACTCCACTTTTACTAATATCTCGCGTCACCCAAGCCACAGGTAATTTACCCTCCAAACTCAGTAAACTACTTTCTGATTGTTCTGGTGGATACTCTGCAACAGCCTTCTCTAGCTTCACTTGTTCTGGCAAAATCGATAACATAATGCTAGTTTCAGCATCTCCGGCGTGCATTCCCAGCGTTGCTTCTTTGGGAGTCAATAAATCTTTAGTAATATTAGGCACGCGCCAAGTAAACAATGGAAATACCAAAAAGTCATCATACTTAACATGCAAATCCCGCGCCGCCATTTGCATAACTTGGGGTTGTCCACCGTGGGAGTTCATTAACACCAGTTTTCTAAACCCAGCCCGGTAAATACTTTCTCCCACTTCCATAATGATTGCCGTCAGAGTTGCCGTACTCAGGGTAATCGTACCGGGAAAGTGCCAGTGTTCGTTAGATTTGCCATAATAAAGGTTAGGTAAAGCATAAGCAGGAATACTGGCATCTAGCTTTTCCATTGCTTTTCCCAACACCCCCACACCGATCGCAGCATCTACAATCAACGGCAGATGAGGACCATGTTGTTCAATTGCCCCCACTGGCTGGATGATTACCACATTTTCCTTATCTGGCATTGCCTGGATGTCAGTCCAAGTGAGGTAGGGAAAAAAGCGTTCTGATGGAATGAAACCGTGCATATAACTTAAATTGTGTCATTCCTATCTTAGCGGTATTGGGCATCCCTTCTCTGCGAGACGCTACGCGTTAAGCGTAGCTATGCCGCAGGCTTTACGGCTTCTCTACGAGACGCTACGCGAACGCTCAGGGCAAGTGGGTATTGGGAAGAGGACTTGGGGACAAGGAGAATTGGGGACAAGGGGAAAAACTTGTTGCAAGTTCTCACAAGTCACCTTGTCCCCCTGCTCCCTTGTCTCCCCCTCAATATAAAGACTCTCCAAACATCCAGATATTATCAGATGCAGCAGAGGATAATAACGAAGTAACAAGCAGTAACTAAGCATTAAGAAGGATGTAACACAATGGTTGAAGAAAATGGATCGGTTCGTACCCTATCGGTTGATATTGGCGGTAGTGGCGTTAAAGCAATGGTTTTGGATATTACGGGGAATCCTGTAACGGAAAGGGCGCGTTTAGACACGCCTCAACCTGCTACACCAGAGGTTGTAATTAATGCAATTGTTGTCTTAGCAGCAGCTCAAGGTGAATTTCATCGCGTTTCGGTAGGTTTTCCCGGTGTGGTGCGGTCTGGTGTCACGGAAACTGCGGTAAACTTACATCCGGATTGGATTGGATTTGATTTGGAAACAGCATTATTAAAACACTTAAACAAGCCTGTACGGGTAATTAATGATGCAGACATGCAGGGATTTGGGGCGATCGCAGGTAAAGGTGTCGAACTGGTGATTACTCTGGGTACGGGGTTTGGTTCAGCTTTGTTTGTGGATGGGAAGCTAGTACCGAATATGGAAATGGGACATCATCCGTTTCGCAAAGGAGAAACTTTCGAGCAGCAGTTGGGGCGTGCAGAGTTAGAAAAAATTGGTGAGAAAAGATGGAATAGGCGTTTAGAAAAGGCGATCGCATCCTTGCAACATCTGTTCAATTATGATTACCTTTACATTGGCGGCGGTGAAGCTGTGAGAGTGAATTTCCAGCTACCGTTAAATGTAAAACTCATCCCCAATATCACTGGTTTATTAGGCGGTATTGCTTTGTGGCGAGATGAGAAAAGATAAAAAGTTTTTCAGTATCCACAACTGAGTGTACTAAGCAATATCTAAAGAGCGGGCTATGGCGCTTCTGCGTCTACGTTATCAGCATTGCACTTTTTATTCAGGTGTTTCTTTTTTAATATTTAAAAATAATATAAAAATTAACACAGTTAGGCAAGAGAATTGTACAAGCATTATATTCAGTGCCCCTGTGTAATTTTGTTATACAGTAGTTTAAACTCTAGTGAAAATTCAAAGCTGTGCAACAACGTTGTACGGTTTCATTTTATTGAGGTTGAAGTATGCGCTTCCCAAAAATACGGCAAAGTAACCATACAGATTTAATTACAAAGCAGATATTTACGAATTATGCCTGAATACTTCCAGAGTCAAGCTGGTAAAACCAGATAAACTTGCGATGAGCGTCATGTATCCTACAAAATAACAGTGATTGATAAAAAATTTATAATCTCTTCTGATTGAGAAGCAAATCTTTGAAATTAATAGTTTATCCTGATTGCCAAATGTTGCATTCATCAAAACTGAAAAATTTACTCTATAAATTCAGTAGTATTTTTCATGGCATTATAAACATGAGAAAATCACCATAAAAAAGGCGATCCAAAGATAACTAGGCAAATTTGGTTGATGTCATTCCCATATGATCATATAGTATGTTATTGTCTAAACCGTTGATTTAGATACTCTATCTTACAAGTTCATGGCTTGATTAAAGATAAAAAAAGCACAAAGCTAATGATATTAGTCTAATTAGATGGAATAGGAGGTGAGCAAATATGATCATGAAAATATTATCTAAAAAAACTATTACATGACTTTTTTATTTGGTCAGTATCCACTATCTCGGACAGCAGCAATGTTGTTGGTTAAAAGAAATATTGGTTGAAATAAAATGAACTACAATGACTGAAATTGGCCTGATGATGACGGGC
Organism: Nostoc sp. UHCC 0251; assembly: GCF_034932245.1. Taxonomy (NCBI): domain Bacteria; kingdom Bacillati; phylum Cyanobacteriota; class Cyanophyceae; order Nostocales; family Nostocaceae; genus Nostoc; species Nostoc sp. UHCC 0251. The sequence continues at coordinate 35,790 of NZ_JAYGHD010000013.1, read as the reverse complement.
GTGTTAGCAATAAGACAAGCATCTGGAGCCAATTTGCCACAGCAGCAATTAGTTCAGGTGGAGAATGACGTAAATCAGTCAAAACAGAGTCAGTTAGAGATAACTGATCAAGTCACACCACCTGAATTCATGCAGACAGATGGGATTTCTCAGGCTTCTCCCTCAGCGATCGCACCAGAGAAAGAACATATACTTAAGAAAATCAGCAAAAAGAATCAGTTCTTAGCTTCTTCTAAGTTAGGTCAGTCTAATAAGTATTCTCAGTCTGGAGATCAAGTTCGTACAAAGGCTATAGGACGGTTCCAGAAGTTTGGTAGCCAACCTATGCCGACTCTTTATTTCGGTAGCTCTGGTCTTGCTGTCAGAGTTTTACAACGGCTGTTAGTGTCTAACGGTTATACCATTAGAGTGGATGGGATTTATGGCGCACTGACAGAGACTGCTGTCAAAGCCTTTCAAAATCAGCGAAATTTAGCAACGGATGGAATAGTTGGTAAACGAACTTGGCGGGCGCTGACAATTTAGACATTTGTCCATTGTCCTTAGTCATTTGTCTTTAGTTTTTAGCTAAAGACAAATGACAAATGACAAACTAACGGTACTTGTGCTGCTCTAATAGTTCTTGCGCTCTTGGCTTGTAAATTAAATAGAACAAAGCCTCAAGATAACGCAACAAATCTTCCCGATTCTCTTTCGAGGTAAAGTTCCAGAAGCCATAAATCCGTGCTAATGATAACAGCTTGGTAGTGTGAATTTTCCAAGTATAGGTGCTGTAAACTCGCTCAATTCCTCGCTGGGAAATTTCACTCCAATAGTTAGGATTTTGTTCGCATTTTGTGATAAAGTCCACGATCTTTGTGGCTGTCTCGTCTAAATTTGTTGGGTTAATCAAAAAGCCATTAACCTTATCTTGAATAATCTCCAGTGGTCCACCAAACTGTGTCGCAAAAGTCGGTAATCCTGAAACCATCGACTCTAAAATTGTCAACCCAAAAGCTTCAAATAAAGCTGGTTGTACAAAAATTCCCTGATGATCGGCAATAACTCGGTAAATTTCACCAGAATCGGTTTTAGTCAGGCGTACACCCAGCCAACGAATCTTCCCGTGGAGATTGTACTCCTCAATGATTTGGTAGAGTTTGATAATTTCGTCACGTTCTTCGTTGTCGCCTGATTCTTCAACGCGCAATTTACCCGCCACCAAAATTAAATTGCAATGCTCTTGTAATTCTTTACTTTGACCATAACATTCAGCTAAACCTGTGAGGTTTTTGATGTGGTCAAGACGCGCCATTGAGAAGAGAGGGCGCTTATTAGGATCATCGAGTTTGCCAAAGATTTGCGCGGGGTCTTCCAGAGTAAAAAGTGTTTCTGCAAGGCGTTGGCGATCGCTCTCTACTCGGTCTTTAGTCCGGGTGTAAGGGAAGTAATTATTTTCGTTTACTCCAGGCGGTACGACATTAAATTTGGGACTAAATAATTCAATGCCATTGGTCACATGATATAACTCCGGCATAGTAAAGCACTTATAAGATTCGTACTGTCCCACACTATCCGGTGTTCCCACAATTTCTTGGTAGGTGCTGCTAATAACAAAATTGGCAGCATTCATAGCAATCAAGTCAGCTGTGAATTGCAAAGAAAAATGATATTTCTCCTCCAATTCTTGCCAGTAGAGGTTACTGAACAAATATTTAGATTTTTCTAAAGCATGGGCAACATTGCATTGGGTAACTTTCAGCCGTCGCGCCAGTAAGAATGCCACTAAGTTACCATCAGTATAATTTCCAACTATTAAGTCAGGTGTGCCGTGAAATTCTGCCCGTAGTTCTCTTTCTGAATCAATGGCAAAAGTTTCTAGATAAGGCCAAAACTCAAACCGGGAAATCCAGTTTTGAGTCATGTTGGGATTAAAATCCCGTAAAGGCACTCGCAAAATCCAGGCATTTTCGGTACCAAGGACTTTTTCTAGCCGTTGATTACAAAGGGTGCCATCACTATTAGGAATCAAGCGGGTGAGAATAATTACCTTTGGCTCGACATTCAACTTCTCTAAACCCGCCAGCAGGACATCTTCTTGTAGCTGCTTCTCTAGGCTCTTTGCTTGGTCAAGGACGTAAACTACCTGACCGCCGGTATCGGGACGCCCCAACACTCCCTCTTGCCCAAACCAACCGTGAGCTGATACCAAGACGATTCTAAAAATCATCGGAATACGAGAAATGAAAGCTTCTAGGGTTTGGGGATCGGCAGAATCAATCAATTCATCAAGAATATTTAAAGTTTCCTTCACTCGCCCTGCGGTGTTACCCCAACCCGGCTCAAAACCCATTGACTGCAATTGGAACCGGAATTGTTCGTAGGGTTCATCTTCGGGGCGATTATTAACAAAACCGATAGCTTTCTTAACTTGTTCGGAAAGTTGCTGCTGTGATTGAATGCGATCGTTAAGCAGCAGTTGCACACCGTTGTAGTGGTGCAGGCGCAAGAAATTCAATAAGCTTTCCAGCAATTGTTTGGAGTCTTGAAATATTTTGCTGGATAGATAGCGGTTGAGAAATTGTACCCCTTTACCAATATTTTTGGGGTCGCGGATGACTGGGGTGTAGTCATAGAACGGGCCGAAGTCCAATTCTAACAGGTCGCCCTCGTTGGGATGATATTTATTCACCAAGCGATCGCGCAGATCCAGCAAATCCTGCACCGTCATCGGCTCAATGCTCAAGTCTGATGTCAACCAATAAACTTCTTGGCTGGCAATCTTAGAACGGATGATGAAACAGAAGTTTGAGTCCTCTTGAATAATTTCCTGAGTATAGTAAATAAGTTTGCTTAACTCAGAGGAAATGTAAAATTCTTCAGGTTTCTGCGACTTGGAGCAATACTCACTATATACATTCAGTATGTCGTTCCGCAGCAAGTACTTCTTTTCTTGTTGGCGTAATTCACTAATAAAGGAACGTAAATCACTTCTTTCTTCACTATCTAAGACTGCTTGAAGCAATTCAGACATGGCAACTCCACTAGATGACGATGTTTGCATTGTTGACTGTCAAGGCGAGACTAATAAGCCTTTACCTTTTGTGAGACCAGATATAAACACGAAATAACACAGATAAATTATATTTATCTGTGTACCTACAAGTATCAAGTATCAACTTTTCAGCAGGCACTTAAATCGTGTTCTTCTTTACTTAAAGTATCTATGACTCAGTATTTTTGGCTCTAACTAAGGGAATACAATTTTTATTTCTTTTGATAGAAGTTAATAAATAACTGCATGACTATATTAGGGCACAACATCTCATACCCTCAACTGCTTGAGCTAATTTTCACTATATCATTTATTTACGTGTATCTGATTATTTGCACACTGATAAAGTTAAGATTCAGCTTTAAAGCTCTGCAAAGCTTGCAAATCAATACTTTTTTAATTTTGTTAGGAGAGTTAATATTCATTTAGATTGTGGATGCAGATGATTTATTCGGCGAATTTAATCATTGCTTATATTCTAGTAATTTAGTAATTTGCGTAGCAAGTAATTGTCTTGCTATTATCTATTTGTTAGGATTTGATACAAAAATTAATAGTTTAGCTTCAGACATAACTATTAAGCTAAACTTCAATGAATTAAAATCAATTTTTGTTCAAAAATAGGCTAATTTTATTTCTCCTAGCTATAATTTAAGCAAAAGTTGTTTAAGTAGGAGCCGATTTATATGCCTACCAATACACATAATTCAACAGCTTCTAACCACAGTATTAGCAACATTTTGATTATATCTATGCTTGCCTTCTGTGGGCTTACTTTTATCATCCTTCTAGGCATTTTTTGACAATTAAATGTGTGTCCAAAAACTTCTGAAGTTAAGATTTCCGGTTTCTTAAAGAAGTCGGAAATCTTAATTGGACAGATAGCATTGACTAAAAAAACAATTTAGTTTAGTAATAGCTTCAAGATTCTCCTTCAGCTGTGCAATACAAATATTGGTATTTAGGAGATACATTAGCCGTTATCCCGATAAGTGAGTCTAGAGTTCTGCCTTGATAAGTATGGCGCTCTGCCTCCTGAATTTGTGGCACAACCGCTTTTAATGCATTTCCAACCAAAGGCTGGAAACGAGAAAGCCGAAACCCTGGCTTTAGGTAAGGGTAATACCCTGCGGGTACTCCAATACGCTTAGGTTAAGCATTTTTATTTCCCCCTGCTTCCCCTGCAACGCCTGCCTCAACAGATTATTTTCTTAACTGAACTGTATTGGCGGCTAATCTACGTTCCTGGCGGAACGCTTACGGTATCCATATCTCGGCGGATACCCACCTCCTGCTAATAATGATTATGATTATTATGTTGTGCTAAGACTGAAACCTCTGGTCGCGTCCACTTCAAGCCAGCACCTGGGAATCGTGGCACTGAGGTAAAAACAATCCGAGAATTTACCCCGCCTGGGGGTGCGATTGGGGCTGCGTTGGCGAAGCCCATTGCAGACATCGCTAAATTATTTGGTGAAGACCCAGAACTGCAAATTAAAGAAGATTTACGAGTCATCGCTATCGATCGAATTCCCGAACGCCTACAGATGGCTAAAGATCAAGGCAAGGCAGAAATCCTTAACTATGAGGAAGTCGATGTTGGTGAAGCCCTCAAAGAAATGACAGGTGGACGCGGCCCAGATGCTTGCATTGATGCTGTGGGGTTGGAAGCACACGGCACGGGTCTAGAAGGAGTATACGACGAAGTAAGTCTGGAAACAGACCGCCCCCATGTGCTGCGGCAAGTGATGATTGACTGTCGCAAAGGCGGTCACGTTTCAATACCTGGTGTTTATGTCGGCGTTGTAGACAAAATACCTATGGGTGCTGCCATGAACAAAGCCTTAGTATTCAAAATGGGACAAACGCACGTTCATAAGTACTTAAACACGTTACTCGATCACATCCAAAATGGCAGGATCGATCCATCTTTCGTGATCACCCATCGTCTACCGTTAGATGAAGCACCCCGGGGTTACGAAATTTTCAAAGACAAGAAGGAAAACTGTATCAAAGTTGTACTCAAACCATAAGGCAGGAGAAAAGACACGGAGAGTGGGAGACGCAAAGACGCAAAGAAAGAACTCTCCATGTCCCTCTATCCCCGCACGCAACTTGGTATTGAGCCGAGATAGGTATCTCGGCTCAATATCGTGTAGGTGTTTTACTTGAGCTTTCATTTCAAATGAGTTACTTTAAAACCCTTTTTAAAAGAAAGACCTTCCTTCCAAGTGCATGAACTGGTAGATGATATAATCCTTGTTACAGTAAAGGTTACGAATGTTTAAAACTACAACCTATTTTTATATAGGAGTTTATGGATCACTATTAAATTATATAGGGCGAACGATGGGAATTGAACCCACGAATGGTGGTACCACAAACCACTGCCTTAACCACTTGGCTACGCTCGCCATTCAACAATTTGAATTATAGCAATAATTTGGCAAGCGATCAAGAGTTTTTCTTCAAGGAACGGATTTAGTTGATTTAGAGTCTCTGGAATCTAACAATTACAATGTATTTTACTTGGCAAACATGAAACCCTTAACGATCATTGCATATACTGGAGCAGCAGCAGGACTCGCCGCCTTGGGTGTGACAATGGCGAAGACCAATCCCAGTCAGGTTGAGTATGAAGAATATGCAGTGCAACGGCTGACAGAATACTTAAAAACCGATGTATGCAAAAAAACCACCAATCTTATAGAAAACTTAATCCGCTTTAATTGTGATAAGTTGGTTGATTCGGCTAACCCGCAAATCCAAGAAATTATTGCCAGGACTACAGAAAGACAAAATTATATTATTTTTAGCATCTACCGTACAGATTTAACAATAAACTCTTGGATACCCTCTTACAAATTTGAAACGATGGGAGCTTTTGATCAATTTTATACTTACACTGCTGAAGAGCAATAAGGCAGAGGAGGCAGGGGAGCAGGGGAGCAGGGGAGGCAGAGGAGGCAGAGGAGGCAGGGGAGCAGAAACTGATGGTAGTCTTGGATGTAGGAATTGAGTAATTTAATTTTTGGAGTTCCCTACAAAAGTGATTAAGAATACTTCTATTTAGTAATTGATAATAGTTTCAATAATCACCAGAGTACCTATTACCACCAGCTTAATATTAAGTAAGATATGAGAATTAGTCACTGAGAGTTCAAGCTTTGCCAATGTCATCTGCGTATCTGCTAGTATCTCACGGAAGTCGCGATCGCCGCCCAGAAATTGCTATGCAGCAACTAGCAAAGCTGGTATGTCACAAATTGTCAGAAAACCACAACACATTAAATAGCGAACATCAGGTTGGCATAGCTGCTTTGGAAATGAGTCCTCAGCCTTTACACGAGCAGATTCAAGAATTTGCCAAGAACGCTTTTGGTGATTGCAAACTATCTCAAAACGAGAACCGCCTGAAAATTGTACCGCTATTTCTGCTGCCGGGAGTGCATGTAATGACAGATATCCCAGCCGAAGTAGCACTAGCACAACAGGCTATTGGTCAGGATATCATAATTGAGTTGCAACCATACTTAGGTTCTCACGCCAATTTAGAGAAATTGCTGGCAAAGCAAATAGCTGCTACAAAAGCAGAAGCATGGATTCTCTTAGCTCATGGTAGCCGTCGTCCAGGTTCTAAAGAAACTGTGCAAGCAATGGCGGCGAGTTTGTCAGCAGTGGCTGCTTATTGGGCTGGGCCTCCTAGTTTAGAATCACGGGTTAAAGAGTTGGTCGCTGCTGGTTATAAAGAAATTGCAATTTTGCCATACTTTTTATTCGCTGGTGGAATAACCGATGCGATCGCGGCCTCTATAGAGGAGCTAAAATTACAATTTTCTGCGGTGAATTTCCAATTGGCAGAACCACTGGGAGCAAGTGCAGAATTAGCCGAGCTAATTTGGGATTTAACAGATAGATGAACCGCACAGAAAAACAGGAGAACAAGTATTTGGGAAAAGTTTATTTGGTAGGTGCGGGGCCAGGAGATCCAGGACTAATTACCCTGAAGGCGAAAGGTTTGTTGGAATGTGCAGATGTAGTCATCTATGATGCTTTAGTAAGTCCGGCAATTCTGGCAATGATTAATCCCCAAGCCGAGCAAATTAATGCTGGTAAGCGCAGGGGGAAACACTCGCTGTTCCAGGAAGAAACAACTCAATTGCTGATTGAGAAAGCGCAGGATCATGCAATTGTAGTGCGGTTAAAGGGTGGCGATCCTTTTATTTTTGGTCGCGGTGGTGAAGAGATGGAAGAATTAGTCAACGCGGGAATATCAACGGAAGTTGTGCCCGGTATTACATCGGGGATTGCAGCAGCAGCTTATGCAGGTATTCCATTGACTCATCGGCTATATAGTTCTTCAGTGACATTTGTTACTGGTCATGAGGCGGCGGGTAAGTATAGACCGAAAGTTGATTGGAATGCGATCGCTCACGGTTCCGAAACCATTGTAATTTATATGGGAATTCACAATCTGCCTTATATTGTGGAACAGTTAAGTGCAGCTGGGTTGAGCTTAGAAACGCCTATTGCTTTGGTGCGCTGGGGTACACGCCCAGAACAAGAAGAATTGATTGGTACTTTAGAAACAATTGTAGAGCAGGTAGAGCAAACTGGATTTGGTGCGCCTGCGATCGCAGTCATTGGACAAGTAGTAAATATGCACAGCATTTTGTCTGGTTGTCGTCCAGTTTGATGGTTGACACAAAGGTCAATCCAGTGTATTTAAGTTTCTCGAATCCAAAATGCCAATCCTCCTCCCCGGCCGCGGGCTGCAATGAAATCTTCTGCTACTAAAAAGAAGGCAAAGAAGGGTAATTTAGCTATAGGCTGGTTGTAGAAATCTTCTGTTTCAACTTTACCAGAACGCATTGGTCTGTTATATACAACACGACCAAACAAACTAATAAGCATCTGATTAAAATCAAACGCCAATAAATTTTTCTTATTTAAATATTGCACTGGCCCTGTAAGTTTCAACAAAACTGGGCCCAATTCAACCTGATTACAAATTTCGCCCCTGTTTGAATCCTGTTCAGAAGTGGCATTAAAAGAAACATGGATTTTTATAAAATTGGGTACATAAAAGCCCTTACCTAATATAATTCCCCCGCGTTCTCTGACTTTTTTAGTGCCAGTGGCAAAGCAAAGTTGCCATTTTCCTAGTAGAGACTCAAACGGATTAGTTAACCGTTGTTGCTTGGCAGATTTTTCTGCTTGTAGCAACGCATTTACTAATATTTCAGCATTAGGGCGTGCGTCTCTCTGTCCTCGAAATGCAGCCGCAGCATGTGATAGCACGGTTACAAAGTCAAATGTCGCTTTAGATGTCAAATCAGCTGTCATAATGGCACTCTGGATTTAACTATAATTCTTTGCTTTTTTGATGATTGTACCGTTATGAAGAGCAGGGACGAGGTATTTTCATGGTTGGTTGTGAAATTTTTTTGGGATTCTAGTGTCTTGCATGAGGTAGATTGATTCTCTACCCGCTATGGGTATCAAGCTTTAAGAGTAGAGGTGCGTTAGAACAAACCGCTGCTTCCCCTGCTCCCCCGGCTTCTTGTTGATGACCAAATTCTGTGACAATGGTTAACAATAAGCAATAAGCCGGAATACTGAATCTAAGGTACTCATGAGCCAGAGTTCTCAAAATAGCCCTTCGCCACGCAAACCCGTTCAATCATATTTCCATTGGTTATACGCTTTCTGGAAATTTTCTCGCCCTCACACGATTATTGGTACAAGTCTGAGTGTGTTGAGCTTGTATTTAATTGCCATTGCCGTTAGTAATCCTATTGATTCCCTATTCCCCACTCCCTATTCCCTATTCCCCGTCTTAGGTGCATGGATTGCTTGTCTGTGTGGCAATGTCTATATTGTGGGGCTGAATCAATTAGAAGATGTTGATATTGACAAGATTAATAAGCCTCATTTACCGTTAGCATCAGGTGAGTTTTCCCGACAAACGGGGCAATTAATTGTCGGTTTTACTGGGATTTTGGCGCTAGTTGTGGCGTGGCTAACTGGGCCATTCTTATTTGGCATGGTAGCAATTAGTCTAGCCATTGGTACTGCTTATTCTTTACCGCCAATTCGCTTGAAACAGTTTCCATTTTGGGCAGCACTGTGCATTTTTTCGGTACGCGGCACGATTGTTAATTTAGGATTGTATTTGCACTATAGTTGGGCGCTGAAACAAAGCCAAGGAATTCCGCCTGTAGTATGGGTGCTGACGTTATTTATCTTGGTGTTTACCTTTGCGATCGCTATATTTAAAGATATACCAGATTTGGAAGGCGATCGCCTCTATAATATCTCTACTTTCACTATCAAACTCGGTTCGCAAGCTGTGTTTAATCTAGCCCTTTGGGTGATAACTGCCTGCTATTTAGGGATGATTATGGTTGGTGTGCTACGTGTAGCCTCAGTTAACCCCATATTTCTGGTAATTGCTCATTTAGCACTACTAGTTTGGATGTGGTTGCGGAGTTTGGCAGTAGACTTACAAGATAAAAGTGCGATCGCTCAATTTTATCAATTTATCTGGAAACTATTTTTTATCGAATATCTAATTTTTCCTATCGCCTGCCTTTTGGCTTAGACAATGCTAGAAAACCTTCCCACTAGTTCTATTATCGCTGCTTTTGTAGTTGTTCTCAGTCTGTCAACTCTTGGCTATTTTGCTTGGAAAACTTTGATTACCTCGAACTTATTTCAAAAAGGAATCAATCTTGCTCAAGCAAAAGATTACCAAGGTGCAGAAGCAGCGTTTCGCAAAGTGATTTCCATCAACTCTACTAATGATGTGGTACGTCTGTTTTTAGGAGATGTTTTAAACCAGCAAAGCAAAGTACAGGAAGCAACAGAATTATTCCGAGAAGTGATTCGCCGCAGTCCCAAAAATCCTGATGCTTACTTACGTCTGGCCAATATTCTCATGCAGCAAGAGCGAGAAGAAGAAGCCAAAACTAACCTGTTACAAGCTAAAGATTTATTGCAAAAACAACGCCAACCTGAAAAAGCTCAAAAAATAACTCAACTGTTAGATAAGATGAGTGATAAGTTAAGTCAGTCTTAAAGTTAAGTCATAATCGCGGAGATCAAATTTTCCTATTCCGCCTTTTAACTTTTTTTACCATTTCCCTCATGATGGTGAGAGTTGTTTTTTGTTTAAATTTTCCTGTGTCTGCCGGAATTATGTCCGCAGTCGCAAGTTTGATCGCTCCCCTCATAGACCTTAGAATTGTAATCTGATGCGCTGTAAGCTCCATAGCCACAATGAATTGATTTAGGGTCTAGATAGTGAATAAATTTAGTAGTAAATTCTATAGATTCAAAAAAAGAAAGTGTTTATGTCAGACATGATATCAGAATTGTGGACTAATTTTTTTACATCAGGATCATTTATTCCACATGGACACTGCTATCTATGGCAAACGAATTTAGTTTGGCTACACATATTATCTGACGCGTTCATTGCACTAGCTTATTACTCGATTCCAGCTACACTATTTTACTTTGTCCGTAAGCGGCAAGATTTACCCTTTGATTGGATTTTTCTGTTGTTTAGTGCATTTATTGTAGCTTGTGGCACTACTCATTTAATAGAGATTTGGACACTTTGGCATCCAACCTATTGGGTATCAGGATTTGTCAAAGCGGTAACTGCCTTAATATCTGTAATTACAGCAGTACAACTTGTGCCTTTAGTTCCACAAGCACTAGCACTTCCTAGCCCTGCTCAACTAGAACAAGCAAATCAAGAACTTCAAACACAAATAGCCGAACGCTTACGCGTAGATAAGGAACTGCGAACATACCAGAATCATCTGGAAGAAATGGTTGCTGTTCGCACCAATGAAATTACCAAGACTAACGAGCAATTACAACAAGAAATCCTTGAACGCCAACGCATCTTAGAAATTCTCCGACAAAGCGAAGAACGCTACCGTTACTTAGCTGAGGCAATTCCTCAACTTGTATGGACAACCGATGCTAACGGTGAATGTGATTATTTTAATCAAAATTGGTGCGAATACACTGGGCTAACATTAGAGCAGTCCTTGGGTTCTGGTTGGTTGGCTGCATTACATCCAGATGATGTCCAAAATGCTGATGAGGTTTGGTCTAGTGCTGTAAAAAATAGCACTATATATAACAATGAATATCGCTTTAAACGGGCTTCTGATGGCTCCTATCGCTGGCAGCTAGCGCGAGGTTTACCACTCAAAGATGAGCAAGGTATTGTAGTCAAGTGGTTTGGAACATGTACAGATATCCACGAACAAAAAGAAATACTTGAAGAACGGGTGCACCTATTGGAATTAGAACAAGTTGCACGAGCTAAAGCAGAAACAGCTAATCGAATTAAAGATGAATTTCTGGCCGTCCTCTCTCATGAACTACGCACTCCACTAAACGCAATTCTCGGCTGGTCAAAGTTATTGCAAACCAGCAGGTTAGACCAAACAAAGACATCTGAAGCACTAGCCACAATCGAGCGGAATGCCACCTTACAAGTTCAACTCATTGAAGACTTGCTGGATATCTCTAGAATTTTACAGGGCAAACTGACGCTGAATATTACGAAGATTGACCTAGAGTCTACGGTATTGTTGGCACTAGAGACAATGCGTTTAGCAGCAGAAACAAAGTTGATTGAGGTAAGTACAGTATTTGAACCTCATGTAGGACAAGTTATGGGCGACTCTACTCGTTTGCAACAAGTCGTCTGGAATCTCCTTTCTAACGCTGTCAAATTTACACCCAAAGGAGGAAAAATAGAAGTGCGGCTCAAGCAAGCTGATGGCTATGCTCAAATCATAGTTAGCGATACAGGTAAGGGAATTAGCGCTGAGTTTTTGCCATTCGTGTTTGATTACTTTCGCCAAGCAGATAGCACCTCTACTAGAAATTTTGGTGGATTAGGACTAGGATTGGCAATTGTGCGTAATATCACCGAAATACATGGCGGCATTGTCACAGCAGATAGCCACGGTGAGGGGAAAGGAGCAACTTTTACTGTCAGCTTACCGCTTCTGCAAGATGAAAGCCCAAGCCTGGCGAATGAACAAAACGACCCTGCATTATTAACTCCTAACTCCTTACCTCTCAGTGGCATCCGGGTTTTAGTTGTTGATGATGATGCTGATTCCCGAGATTTTGTTGCTTTTGTATTAGAGCAAGATGGAGCTTTTGTTATCGCGGTATCTTCCGCATTTGAAGCATTAGAAACCTTAGCACAGGTAAAGCTAGATGTGTTGGTCAGCGATATTAGTATGCCCGATATAGATGGCTATATGTTAATACATCAAGTAAGAACTTGGACACCAGAACAAGGTGGACAAATTCCAGCAATTGCCTTGACGGCTTTTGCTAGAAATAATGACCAGCAAAAAGCACTCAAAGCTGGATTTCAGATGCATTTACCCAAGCCTCTTAACCCAGACAAATTAGTTGCAGCCATTGCTAAACTTGTTGAAACAAAAGAGGCAAGAGGCAATAGGCAATAGGCAATAGGCAGTAGGCAATAGGTAATAGGTAATAGGTAATAGGTAATAGGCAATAGGTAATAGGCAATAGGTAATAGGTAATAGGCAATAGAATTTTTTCACGAATGAATTAGGACTGCTATATATGAGAGAATGCTTGTATCAAGTTAGGTTAATCACTTATAATTCCTGCAAGAACCACGCCAAACTATGCGACTAAATATTACATTTAAATCAAGCAGATAAGGTAATAAAAATGCTGAAAAACAAGAATCTACTGGTAGCAGCTATTATCTGCTTGTGCTTGAGTAATGGAAATACTGCCTTTGGTAAAGATGTTGGCGTTGTTTTATCAAAAATTCATGAATTTACACAGTCCGCACTTCCTGGGAGCAAAAACGCAGTTGCTAACTTCGAGCAAGGAACCAATCTCTACAAACAAGGAGATTTCAAAGGAGCAGAGGCGGCTTTTCGGAAAGCAATCGAACTAGAACCGAACTTTACACAAGCTTATATTGCTTTAGCAAATACTCTCGACGATCAAGGTAAACCACAAGAAGCGATCGCTATTTACAAAAAAGCCATTAGCCTTGATCCTAAAGACTCTAGAGCATACTTTAATTTAGGTTTGACTTTAGCAAGGCTCAATCAGTTAGAAGCTGCGATCGCACAGTACAAGAAAGCTATCAGCCTTGAACCCAAGTATGCAGACGCTCACTATAACTTAGGAAATGCCTTATATGCTCAAGGCAAGCTAACCGAAGCAGCCACCGAATATACAGCAGCTATTAGCCTCAAACCCAATTATGCCCCAACTTACACGCGTCTAGGAAATGCTCTGTACGATCAAGGTGAGCTAGAAGAAGCAGTTACCCAATACAAAAAATCCATTAGCTTTGATCCAAAGTATGCAGAAGCTCACTATTACTTAGGGAACACCTTATATGCTCAAGGAAAACCAACAGAAGCAATCGCCGAATATACAACAGCCATTCGCCTCGATCCAAAAAATCCAGCAGGTTATAACGCCTTGGGAAATACTCTACACGCTCAAGGCAAACTAGAAGAAGCGATCGCCCAGTATAAACTAGCCCTCAGCCTTGAACCCAACTATGCAGACGCTCACTATAATTTAGCAAGCGCTTTTTACGCTCAAGGCAAACTAGCAGAAGCAATCACAGATTATACCGAAGCGATTCGCCTCGATCCGAAACATGCACAAGCTTACACGGGTTTGGGAAATGCGATGGATGATCAAGGTAAACCACAAGAAGCGATCGCACATTACAAAAAAGCCATTAGCCTTGTACCTAATGATGCATTCACTTACTATAATTTGGGAATCACTTTGGGGCGAGTACAACAGCTAGAAGAAGCGATCGTTAATCTCAAAAAAGCCAGAGATTTATTCCAAGCTGAGGAAAACAAAGAGATGGTTGAGCAAGTTAATCAGCTAATCGAAAAAATGAATATCCGAACGAATTGAAGCAGGGGGAGCAGTGGGAGCAGGGGAAGCAGGGGAAGCAGGGGGAGATAAGGGGGACAAGGGGGACAAGGGAGAATTATTGAACAAGTTTCTTCCTTGTCTCCCCCCTCTGACTTGTCTTTTCCCAATGCCCAATGCCCAATGACAAATGACAAATGACAAATGACAAATGACAAATGACCAAGAAAAAGGTAAAGTCTACCTCGTAGGTGCTGGGCCTGGAGATGTGGCATACCTGACGGTTAAAGCTTACAATCTCTTAGCTGCTGCTCAGGTTTTAGTCTACGATGCCTTGGTAGATGCTCAATTATTGCAGTGCGTACCACCTGATTGCTTGAAATTGGATGTCGGAAAACGCGGTGGAAAACCCAGTACAACCCAAGCTGAGATTAACAAGTTACTAGTAAAGTATTGCCAGCAAGGAAAACAAGTTGTACGGCTCAAATCAGGCGATCCGTTGATTTTTGGGCGTTGTACTTCCGAAATTGAAGCGCTCAAAGCATCTGGTTGTGATTTTGAACTAGTACCAGGAATCTCCTCAGCCCTTGCAGCACCTTTGTTGGCAGGAATTCCCCTCACAGATCCGGTGTTGAGTCGCACTTTTGCAGTATTTACAGCTCATGAACCAGAGGTTTTAGACTGGGAGGCACTCTCACGGCTAGAGACATTGGTAATTTTGATGGGGGGGCGACATCTGCCAGAAATTGTAGATCAACTGGTGCGACACGGGCGATCGCACTTAACACCCATAGCCATCATCCGTTGGGCAGGAACTCCTCGTCAACAAATTTGGACAGCGCAACTGGGCAATATTGTAGAACAAACCACCGAATTATCCATTTCTCCGTCGGTAATTGTGATTGGCGAAGTTGTTGGGCTACGGAAGTACTTACAACCTGAGAATATATATTTAGACAAAAATATCAGGCAGGAGCCTGGAGAAAGGCATTCCCAGAAAGAACCTGGGAATGAGAGTACTTCTACACCCCAACCTATGTTAAGTAACTTTCCCTCATCTACCCTTCCCCTCACTGGCAAAACTATCTTGGTGACACGTTCAGTTGGACAGTCTAGCCAATTTAGCGATCGCCTCATCGCGTTAGGTGCAACAGTCATCGAAATGCCTACCTTAGAAATCGGACCGCCCTCCAGTTGGGAAGCTTTGGATGATGCGATCGCTCATTTATCTGACTTCGACTGGTTAATTTTCACTTCTACCAATGGCATAGACTACTTTTTTGAAAGGCTAATTGCCCAAGGTAAAGATACTCGGGCCTTAGCTGGCGTCAAAATTGCCGTTGTTGGCGAGAAAACAGCCCATTGTCTGAAACAACGCTCTCTCCAACCAGATTTTATTCCCCCCAACTTTATTGCCGATTCTTTAGTGGAAAATTTCCCAGAGGATCTGCATGGTAAAAAGGTTTTATTTCCCAGAGTTGAAAGCGGTGGCAGAGAAGTTTTGGTTAAGGAATTAACTCTCAAGGGAGCAAAGGTGATAGAAGTTGCCGCATATCAATCTTGTTGTCCTAGTAGTATTCCACGTGAGGCAGAGTTAGCTCTCCAAAACCGCAAGATAAATGTGATAACTTTTGCCAGTTCTAAAACTGTGCAATTTTTTTATCAGCTTACTGACAAGATATTTTCCACCAATTCTGATGCTAATCGATTCTTAGAGGGCGTTTGTATTGCCTCTATCGGGCCTCAAACCTCCAAAACATGTCATTTTTTATTCAAGCGTGTGGATGTAGAAGCCCAAGAATATACTTTAGATGGTTTAACCCAAGCATTGATAACATGGGCGACAAATTCTTAGATGAGGGGCAGGGGGCAGGGGGAGCAGGGAGCAGGGGGCAGGGGGCAGGGAGCAGGGGAGGCAGGGGAGGCAGGGGAAGCAGGGGAAGCAGGGGAAGCAGCAGGAGAGTAACTCTTGACAAATGACTAATGACTAATGACCAATGACTAATGACAAATGACCAATGACCAATGACAAATGACAAAACGTATAATCGGCTTAACTGGCGGTATTGCCACAGGCAAAACCACTGTCACCAATTATTTAGCTAGCGCTTATAAGCTGCCGATTCTGGATGCAGATATTTATGCTAGAGAGGCAGTATCTTTAGGTTCGCCTATTCTTGGTGCGATCGCCAGGCGTTACGGCGAACAAATTTTACTACCAGATGGCAGCCTCAACCGCCAAAAGCTAGGCGAAATAATTTTTAAGCGTCAAGATGAACGCAACTGGATAGACAATTTGATTCATCCTGATGTACGCGATCGCTTCCTCAAAGCAATTGCCCTATCTTCCTCACAAACACTGGTGTTAGTAGTGCCTCTATTATTTGAAGCTGGCATGACTGATTTGGTTACAGAAATTTGGGTAGTGCGTTGTTCCCAAGAGCAACAACTACAAAGATTGATACAACGAAACCATTTAAACAGAGAACAGGCACAAGCCAGGATTAACAGCCAATTATCTATTGAAGAAAAAGTGGCTCATGCAGATGTAGTTTTAGATAACTCTTGCACCTTAAAAGTATTACTTAGGCAAGTAGATGTAGCTCTAAAAACCACAAATGGGGGCTAAATACTATTAATTAAAAAAAATCCACTTAAAATCCATTCTTAAAACATAAAATATTTATACATTAAATATTATTTAGTTAAGTAAAAAATATTCATACCTGACCCAAACTTGTAGAATAATTCGGTGGTTTTACAGTTGAAGCTGTGGTTTATGGTAATGTAAATTTAAATGGTTAATCAATAAACAACTGCTATAGACCTCTGACATTGTACTGGATAATATGATTTAAATGACGCTCAAAGCCAAGGTATAAAGTAATCAATAGTTATCTTTTACCTGATATATGCAAAATCATGAATGACCTCAAATGGTTATTCGGCAAAAGATATTATTGGGTAAAAATTAAATATTAATAACTAAAGATTAAGAATTAAGAAAATTTAAATTTAAATTATCCTTCATAATTTAAAATTACTTTGCTAAGTACATTATCAACGAACTGCTGATAATTTAGAGCAATCCTAAATCATTCGTGAAAAAAATCTGTTGCCTATTCCCTATTGCCTACCTCCACGACTAATTTCACAATCTCATTTAAGATTACTATATTTTTTGCTACTTGTGAATGCAGGCGCTTAATTAGATATTGGATTATGCATTAGCTTTACTAGCTGTCAATGCAGTAGATTCCTAACTAAATTTTTCATCTGTTCGATTCTGGATTGGTAATTGAAAGTAATTCAAATTCACCTAGAGTCCAGAACTCTTCGTTATAGATTTCTTGTTGGGGAGAACTCACTTATGTCTTTGATCAGGACAAGTATGAACTTAAGTTTTAGTTTTTTAAGTAAGTTAGCCCTAGTTAGCTTTCCAGCAACCGAATTAAAACAGAAGCATAGAATACACGATTATAGCCAACTAGTTTGGGGAAGCGATTACGTATTTGAGCGCCTCAATGAAGGAATGATTGGGTATATGACTGGCGTAGGGAGAGGGATTAAACCCTGCGATCGCATTATTCTACGAGAAGGTCGTAAATCTTATCAATATCAAGTTGAGGAAGTTGATTATTACTCAGATCCGTCTGATATGTGGATAGCTTTACTCAAGCAAGTGCCGATTGACTAAATATTAAAATTAACTAGTTACTTAAATTTCATAGGTGAAGATTGTCCTTCTATTCCTAAAACATAAAATAAACTATCTATCATTTTAAACTTATCAAAAAATGAGCTATTAAAGTGGATATCAAAACTGATATTTATCAAGCTACTTTAATTCACAATGAATTTGGCTTTTGCACTAAATTAAATATAGTTGTTGGTCAAAGATTTTTGTTCGCGCAGCGTGGTATAGCCATACTTGTTTGCGTGGGTAGGCAAGAGGTAAAAACAGTCAAAAAGGCTTTTTGATCTGTACGGAGGTTTTAAAAATTCAAATATGAGTTCTATACAATTATTACGTATACTGAAGAAGTGGGGCGTTATGTAGAAATTCAAGCACGGGTGAAAAAGCTGCTCGAAGAAAAAAAAGTAAGAGATTAAAAAAATAGCGTTTTTGATGAATCAAAACACAGAATTATTCGTCACTTAAACTATCAATTCCCTACTTATTCCACTGGAGGATGATTTATGCCATCACAACTGCTTCGATTGATATCTTTGGGTAGTCTTGGCTTATCTTTGTGTCTGGGCAATTCCGTAGCAATGGCGCAATATGACTCTACTGGCGATGGCGTTGTCGTACCAACAGTACCATCAGACGGATCATCAGTACCAATAGACACATCAACAGGTATACCACCTTCACCCTCAGTTGACGGTACAACTCGGTTTACCTGTCAGAGTTACAATGGTCAGTACACTGTTATGTATCAGCCACAAAGTCAACCAGGTCAATACTTCCCTTGGGCCGCACCTGCGGCTTTGGGTGGTGGTTGGGACGCACAAAGACGTTGTGCAACAATTGCCAGTCGTTTAGAACTTTATCGCCCAGATGGCTTACAAGAACTCCAGACATCCGTAGAAAATAACGAAAATATTGTCTGCGTCACAACAGAAGCTAACCCAACCTGTAGAATTGTGCTGACAGTACCTCCTGGAAAAGATCCCGTTGTTATCCGCAATAGTATCTTTCAGAACTTGACTACTGCTGACAGCGGACAACAAACTATAGCCGTTAACACTTATGGCAATCGCAGCAGTGGAGGCAACGAATTATATAATTTAGGACGCACACTTCTGGGTAGTGGCAAGAATCGGGTTAGTTCATCTAGAGGTGGGATTAATTTGAAACCTTTCCTTGATCGCAAAGATGGCGGTACTGGAGATAAATTACGGCGTGGAGTGGCAGTTCGAGGTCAGTCTCAACCTGCTCGTTTAAACCCCGGTAAATTCCGCTAAATGATGGTTATTTTTTAAGGTTAAGACGCTGTTAATACCAAATCGGACTCAAACTAAATTGTGTCTGTCAACTAGAGGCGATTTTGCAGCGTCTGTAAAACCTAAGAAATATACGCTATCAATGTAACTGTAAACTGTGAACCCTGACCAAATGAACTCTCGTGTTTTAATACTCCGCCCAAACTCTCAACCTGGCGTTTGGTCAGCCACAGTCCCAAACCTGTATTTCCTTGATCGCTTTTAGTAGTAAACCCAAGTTGGAAAATATCGTCAAATTTTTCTGGTTTAATACCTACCCCAGTATCACAAACTTGAACTTCGACCCAAAGTTTCCCATCTCCTTGTACAGTTCTAGCATTAATGGACAATGTGCCACCATTTGGCATTGCATCTACAGCATTTTGTATGAGGTGATAGAACATCCCAATTAATTGCTGTTCTCCACCTAAGATTTTAGGTAAATTTTCCGCCACATTGATGTTGGTCTGAATAATATCAGGTAGAGTAACCTGATTCAAAGCATTGTTGACTATTAAGTGAATGCATAAAGGTTGAACTTCTCCTTTATGCCCAATCTTCATACCTGTTAGACTTTGGCTGACTTCATCAAGCAGAAGCAGAGCCGTATCTCCTTTTTCTTTGCTAATCTCAATGTTGTTTTGATCCGGGTTGCTGAAAATTTCTTCTAAAAATTTTTTAACTGTATTAACTTTGTTATTTAATTGGTGGAAAAACTTACCAGATACATCGCCAACAGTAGCCAGTATCTCTCTTTCGGCATTCCGTGCATTCTGAATAGCAATAACCGCCAAGCCAGCAAGTAATTCTAATCTCCGCAAGTCTCTTTGCTTAAATTTTGCTTTTTGACGGCTTTCTACATTTAGCACACCACATACACGACAATCTTTATCCAGAAGAGGTACACAAAGTTCAGAGCGGCTATGAGCAAAATAGTGTTTGTAGCGTTGGTCTGTTTCAACATCATCCACCAATGCAGCTTTGCGATGCATTGCAACCCAACCAGTTATTCCTTCACCCATCTTTAAATGTGTAGAAATAGTTTCAATTGGCTCATTAGCAGGATACTTAGCTAGGGCAACAAGCTCTTGACTAATAGGTTCAAGGATACTAATAACTCCTATATCAGCTCCTGTATTTTGCACTGCTTTTTGGACAATTAGATCCAGAAGTTTTTCCCAATCCAGAGTTGTGATAATCTCGCGTTCAATACTGTCTAATGTCTGCAACCACCGCTGATTTTTTATGGCACTTGCTGCTGAAGACGCTATAGAATTAATAATTTCTTGTTCTTCATTTGAAAAACTATGATAACGTCGATAGTTAATAAACATAACTCCGACGATATTTTTATCTACTTTCAACAAGATACTTGCTACAGATTTAATTCTTTCTCTTTGAGTAAAAGATGAATTTTTAAATATAGGTTCATTATCAATATTTGTAACATAGACATTGGTTTCACGACTAATTAATACAAATGGTACATTATTTTCATGAATCTCGGATTCCATTATCTCTTCTTGCATCAAGATTCCTGCAATCATCGGGGGAGTTAAAAATTGCTTTTCTGTTTGAATATATTCATAAATAGCAACAACGTCTGCTGCTAGAACATTTAGTGTATTCCAAGCAATATGACTTAATAAATTACTATCTATTTGGTTAAGAGATTGGGTAATACATTGAAGGGTATATAGCTGACGTGCTTCATCACGTATTTTTTGATATGTCATAACGTGCCAAATAGCATCAACAGCCCGATTAGCAAAGTATTGTCCTTGGCGTTCTAGCTCTTCAATAAATTCATGTTCATACTTAAGGTGAACATATAATACTCCTACAAGACCAAAATTTTGTTCTCGTTCCATGTTATTGCCTTGTTTAATAGGAGTAGCAATCATCCGTGGGATAACTTTATATTGATCGTTAATTAGTAATGGAAAGGCTGCATATGTTCTAGATCCTCTTGCCAATACTCCCTGATTTAACTCTATTTCTGAATTTTCGTTTATTGGAGATGTATATGTAATGTACTTAGGTTTTCTTTCAGAGATACTTTGCCATCCTAAGCCTTGCTTACGAGGTGAAAATTTATCCAATGGTATATTACATAGATCTCCTGCAAAAACTTCGTATATGTAGCGCTCTTGAAGTGGTTCCCATAAAAAATGCAACGTAGTTAATTCAGCTTGGAAAATGTGTTTAGCATTGTCAGCAATAGTTTCCAAAACATAACTTAACCTTCCCCGACGAATATCTAGTGCCCGCCGAGCAATTAATTTAGCTAGTAAGATTGCTTGTTGATATGTAATTGTTTTTCTAGAATTTTCATAGCCTGCCTCTACTGTTCCAATAACTTCAGGTAGGGAAGCAGTAGGTAGCGTCTGCATATGGATAACCATATTGTTCGCTTCTTCTTTAGCTACTATAAAATTCTCATCCCATTTATAGTGTTCAAACCAATCTTCTACTACTTTTACTTGGTCGTCATGAACTAAGAAAATGGGCGTAAAAACACGATTCAGTCGGTCATGGTTGAACCTTTCATAAACCCAGCGATCAAATCGCCTGTCCCACCCAGAAATAATTTCAGTATCAAATGTTTTAATAATATGTGCTTGGATATCTCTTAAATCTGGGTCTGCATTCACGTAATGCCTTACTTGATCAACCCATCTGCTTGCAATCCCAGTACCATATACTGTTTCAATAGTGTCATGTTCTGGCATCACCAATGATATACCAACAAAGTCAAAGCCTAGTAAGTCTTGGATTTCTCTACAAACGTCATCTAAGATAGTTTCTAGACCAACTAAGTTTGAAATTGCTTGGGCGATTTTTTTATCCGTTTCCAAAAGTGGTTCAACTGCCTTTTGTTTTGGCTCTTTGCTCTCAACAGTTATCTTTATTGATTCTTGAGTATCTATATCTAGAGACTTTGTAGTAACTCCATTAATACCATTAACTGGCTTTTGTAAACTAGTACCACTTAGGTTGGCATCAGTCAGATTGGCATTTTTCAGGTTAGCATCAGCCAAGTTAGCGTTTCTGAGGTTGGCACCATTGAGGTTAGCGTCACTGAGAATAGCGCCTTTGAAATTAACACCACTCAGGTTTGCATCACTTAAGTTAGCATCACTTAAGTTAGCATCACTAAGATTAGCATTTCTTAAGTTAGCACCACTTAAGTTAGCACCACTTAAGTTAGCACCACTTAAGTTAGTAAATAATAAGTTTGTATTGCTTAAGTCAGCAGAACTGAGATTGGCCGCGCTCAAATTATCATTGCTTAAATCTTCACCACTAAGGTCAACACCAACAAAATCTTCAGTTAAGTTAAGACCAGCTATTTGCACTATTTCAGAAAATTTATTTGTTTGAGTTTGGACTAACTCTTGTAATAAATTTGGTAAAGATACTTCGTTTTTCATACATAAAACTCCGCCTGAAGTATGCAAGGCTCAAATAATTGTTTTCTTAAATCTTCATTAAAAAATGCTCTCTCTAATACTGCCTTCTTTTTTTTGTTTGTATTGAAGAATCCGGTAACAACTTCTTGCAATAAATTAGGTTGCTCATACTCAATCTCAGTTATACAAATATCTCTGATGGAAACAAGTTCAAAAGTCGCTTCTACGGAACATCTTCCGTTATTATCCATATTGACATCCTGAGTGTTTAATTGCTGTATATCTTTGGATACAGTTCCTAGTTTAATTTTATTGTGTAAACCTGTTAAAACATTAGATATCTGACCATTAATTTGAAAAACCCAACTTATATTATTCTCTGATACTGCTATTAAATCAACCTGAAAATTAATGAATTGAGACGTATCTATAGACTCAATGGGAATGTTGCCATTTTGCAAACGCAGCTTCAGCTTTCCCCGTTTTAACCCAAACTGAATTGTAACACCATCTATACTGAGTCTCTGTTCGCCAAAATTTATAGTCATGTAAAGGTTAACCTGTTGTTTGTCAACAGGTTCTGTGTGAATTTTAATAAACAGAAAGTCGATATTAGTGTTTATCCCCTCCGAATCTTGAACAACGGTATTCAGAGGGGATAATGAGGGTCTTCGGTTTTCACAAAATTAGGTTTTTTTAAAACAATTGTGTCGTTAGAAGGCAGTATTGGTCGCGGTTTTATATGTTTTTTTACAAACTGCTTGACACTTAGATAGACTAAATCTTCTCTTGAACTGGGCTTGGCAATCTGATTATGGTCTTTGGCGATCGCTACTGGGTTAACATCTGTAATGCCTGGGTTTGCACTATCCTCGTCTACAACCAAAATTCCGGCTGTAGGCTGGGTTTCATAAAATACCTTTGTATCAATTCCCAAAATCTCAACATTCTGCCGATACCACTCGTTGAGGCTGCGTAACGCTGGTGCGTGTTCCATGAGTTCCTGAACGTTAACTGTGGGTCGCGCCAAGATTCTGATATGCTCAATTAATTTTGCTAAATGAGAACCTGTGTGTGGTGTGGCTAAAAAAACAATACCCTTAGTCTGCTCGATAATAGCTTGCCCTTGCCTTGGGAAATTTTGCGCTGTCCGAAGCACTTCTTTCACCAATAGCCCACCCATACTATGGGTAACAAAAATTACAGGGCGTTCACCAATTCCTTGTACTTGTAAAAATTCTAATAAGTTGCTGGCTTGGTCAAATCTTGCCATTGCTGAACCGCTAAATTGAGAACGTGCTGCGTCGTAGCCAAAAGTCCAGACTCCAACATCAATTCCTTTATTTGTTAAGTCCTCTTGCAACCAAGTAAACCAAAAATCACAATCGCTGCGATCGCGTCGGTCTTGGTGATGCCAAGTTCCCCATGCATGACCCGCTAAACCATGAATAAAAATCACGTCACCGTTGCGATGAGGATTTTCGCACCCTGAAACAGAAATTAATCCCAACATAATATCTTACTTGAAATGAACCAGATTGTTAAGCAATAGTTTAAGTAGTTTTACTACCACTAGTAAATTATTAAATTTTACCAAAATACCGATTTTATAACTGTTTTACGGGCGATTTACTGAAAAAATCAAACTGAGATTAGTCAAATCAGCATTGTACTGTCACAATCAAGTTGCATTTTCAGGTTTCACATGAATGCAATTCAATGCCAAATATTTATTGTTTTAACCTTTTGCTAGCCGTTTCTTAAACTTACCGGGATAGGTTGAGGTTGATGAATACGAATTAATACTAGTAGAGTATGTAGCTGTTTTGTGCTAAGTGCTCAGGTTTTTCATGCCGATCTTGTCTTGCGAACGTCCAAACTGTGAAGTACATCTTTGCAGTCAAGGTATTGTCCTGTTTGTAAAAATGCGATGGTGCAAAGTGATCGCCCCAGCAAAGATTATCGAAAATGAAGATTCAGTAGATGTTGGAAAATCATAGAAATAACCTTAATTTTGTAAGTTTATAATCCCCATAATTTGCTGAGTTATCAGTAATTTGGATGTGAAATGATTTTGCCTATTTAAAAGTCACCTGGCAATATGACTTAATGAAATATTGGAAATTATTCCTGACTACCAGCTTTTCGGGCATTTTTCAAACAATACAAAACTCTTTACTAGTGCCTCCACTATTAGAGGTTTTAAGTTAGATACAACTCAAAAAAACTTGAAGGAGACGTTATTAATGGCTTTGACAAAAGGCGATATTGCTTTTATCTCTTTCAATGCCGATGAAGATGGCTGGTCTATTGTTACCTTTGTAGACATAGACCCGAATACTTTAATTTACTTCACTGATAACGAAGCTACTAGTAGTTCGCCAAGTGAACTTGGCGGGGTAAAGGGTAAGGGGGAAGGGGGAAAGGGTTTAAATCCCTTACCCTTTCCCCTTTACCCTTTCCCCAGACCTCACCTAGCATTTTTGGGTTGCCAGACCACTAGCCTTACAGCTTTTAATACTGGGGAGTCTTTTTTTCAGTGGAATTCAGGAGTTAGTACGATCGCTGCTGGTACCGTAATTCGCTTCAGCGCAATTGACAATGCTGCTAATCTAGCAGCGTCAATCGGTACATTAAGTCGGGCTAGCGTATCTGGTAGTACTAACTATGGTCTTAGTGCAACTAATGAGACTATTTATGCTTATCTGGGCACTAGTGCCAATAGTCCTACTGTATTCCTTTCAGGTATCTCAAATGATACTAATACGCAAGGAACAACTGATTTAACTGCTGCGGGTTTAAATATTGGGACTAATTCAATTTTGCTCAATAGTAGTGCTGATTACGGTATATACAATGGCGCACGCAGTGGAGAGTCTAATTTTGCAAACTACAAACTACCTGTTAACAACGTCAGCAATTGGACAGTTGATACCGTTAACGGTGACTACACTACGACAGTTCCAGACACTACAAACTTTGCGATCACCAGTGGAAATCCCACAGTCAACTTAACCATCAACACGAATTCAGGAACTGAAGCAGATACAACCCAAATTACAGTTACCGCTACTGCTTCTAGTGCTGTTTCTGGTAATCAAACAGTTAACTTAAGTGTAACCGGAACTGGTATTACTACTGGAGATTACAACCTCAGCAACAATATCATCACAATTCTTGAAGGACAAACCGCAGGTTCTGTCACCTTCACCGTTGTGGATGATGTTCTAGTTGAGGGTACAGAAACCGCTACATTGACAATTACTACACCCTCCGCAGGCATTATCCTGGGTAACACAACTTCGCAAAATATTATGATTACCAACAATAACTCCAGCTTTTTGCAGAAAGTTGGTGGCTTCACCAGTACTAATGGAGCCGAAATATCCGTCTTTGATTCTGGAAGTGATCGCCTGTTTGTTGTTGCTGGCAGCATAGTTGAAATTTATAATGTCAGCAATACAGGCACGTTAACCTCGGCTGGTTCTTTAGCAACGGGATTTACAGCCCCCGTAGGTACACAAGCCATTCCCAACAGCGTTGCGGTGAAAAATGGTATTGTCGCAGTCGCCTACGCCATCCAAAACTCCAGCACAAATGCCCAACAGACAGGAAAGGTAAGTTTCTACAATGCTGCTGGCACTTTCTTGAACTCCGTTGAAGTGGGTGCATTACCCGATATGCTCACCTTTACGCCCGATGGCACAAAGGTATTAGTAGCAAATGAAGGAGAACCCAACAGCTACGGGCAACCAAATTCGGTAGATCCTGAAGGTTCAGTCAGTATTATTAATATTTCTGGTGGTGTGGCGAGTGCAACCGTTGCTCAAGCCTCATTTACGAGCTTTAATAGCCAAATCGCCACACTTAAAGCCGCAGGTGTGCGGATTACTGGGCCCGGCTCGACGGTGGCACAAGACTTAGAACCAGAGTATATTGCTGTATCTCCAGATGGTAAAACTGCACAGATTACCTTGCAAGAAAACAATGCGATCGCTATTTTGGATATTGCCAGCGCCACAATCACCAGCATTTTGCCTTTGGGTGTAAAGAATTACAATCTTCCAGGTAACGGATTAGATGCTAGCGATCGCGATGGTGGCATTAATATTCAAAATTGGCCGGTGTTTGGGTTATATCAACCCGATGCGATCGCTAGCTTCAGTGCCAACGGACAAACCTACTACATCACCGCCAACGAAGGGGATTCCCGCGATTATACTGGTTTTAGCGAAGAGATCCGGGTTGGCGCAGCCGGATATGTTTTAGATCCAAATGTTTTCCCTAATGCGGATACCCTGAAGCAAAACACCAACCTGGGACGTTTAACAGTTACAAATGCCACAGGAGACACTGACGGAGACGGAGATTTTGACCGTATTGAAGCATTTGGGGGGCGTTCCTTTTCGATTTGGGACGCAAGCGGTAATCAGATATTCGACAGTGGCGACCAATTTGAACAAATTACGGCAACCAAAGTACCAACCCTGTTTAACTCAGAGGGTGCAGTTGATACCTTTGACGCCCGTAGCGATAATAAAGGGCCCGAACCGGAAGGCGTAGTGGTTGGAGTCATCAACAACCGCACCTATGCTTTTATTGGTTTAGAACGCACTGGTGATGTCATCGTTTACGAGGTGACAAATCCGCAAGCGCCAAGTTTCGTTCAATATATCAACACTCCCGAAGATGTTGCGATCGAAGGGCTAACCTTTGTGTCGGCGGCTGATAGTCCCACAGGCAAGCCTTTATTAGTTACCACGAACGAAGTCAGCAAGACGGTTGCAGTGTTTGAAGTAACTCCATCCGTTCGGATTAGCGACATTCAAGGAACGGGGCATATCTCATCCTTTGCAAATCAGTCCGTCAGCAATGTAGCAGGAATTGTCACCGTGAAAGCAAGTAACGGTTTTTACTTGCAAGACCCCACTCCAGACAGCGACAATCGCACTTCCGAAGCCATTTTTGTTTTCACATCATCAGCGCCAACTATATCCGTCGGCGATTCGGTATTAGTTAGTGGAACAGTTACAGAGTTTCGTCCGGGCAACGATGCCAATAATTTAACCAAAACACAAATCACCACTCCCACAATTGTCACCGTTTCCAATGGTAATACCTTACCCACTGCTACAATCCTTGGCAATGGTGGCAGAACTATTCCGACAACGGTAATCGATAACGACACTATCGGTAATATCGAAACCGGAACAACCACCTTCGATCCTGCCCAGGATGGCATTGACTTCTATGAAAGCTTAGAAGGAATGCTGGTACAGGTCAATAATGCGATCGCCACTTCACCCACTGCAAACTTTGGTACATCAGAAGAAATTTGGGTATTAGCAGACAATGGTGCAAATGCCACAGGGCGCACAGTTCGCGGTGGGAGCCTGATTAGTGCTTCAGACTTTAATCCTGAACGGATTCAGATCGACGATCTAAACAATGCCTTAGCGCTACCTGAAGTTAATGTTGGTACGCAACTTAGCACTATTGTTGGTGTCGTTGACTACAGCTTTAATAACTATGAAGTTTTAGTATCAACTGCTCCCACGGTAGTACAAAACAGTAACATTCAAAAAGAAGTCACTAACCTAACTCCCACTAATAACCAACTGACGATCGCTACCTACAACGTCGAAAACCTCGATCCAGGTGATGATCCAACCAAGTTTAATAACCTTGCCAACCGCATTGTTAATAATCTGAAATCACCAGATATCATCTCTCTCGAAGAAATTCAAGATAATAACGGGCCGACGAATAATGGCGTAGTTGATGCCGATATTACCTTCCAAAGATTAATTGATGCAATAATTGCTGCTGGTGGCCCCACCTATGAATATCGCCAAATTAACCCAGAGAACAATACTAATGGCGGTGAACCTGGGGGAAATATCCGGGTGGGTTTCTTGTTTAACCCCAATCGCGTCAACTTTGTGGATCGCCCCGGTGGTAGTTCCACCTCCAACACCACAGTTACCAATGTCTCTGGCGTTCCCACAGTTTCTAATAGTCCTGGTTTGATTGACCCCACCAACTCCGCCTTTACTAGCAGTCGCAAGCCGTTAGTAGGTGAATTTACTTTCAACGGTGAAACTGTTTATGTAATTGGCAACCACTTTAATTCTAAAGGTGGCGACCAACCATTATTTGGGCCAAATCAACCACCAACTCTTAACAGCGAAACCCAGCGCCAGCAACAAGCTACGTTGGTGAAAAACTTTGTCCAAAGTATTTTAGCGATCAACCCCAATGCCAATGTAGTAGTTGCGGGTGACTTGAATGACTTTGAATTTTCTGCCCCTGTCACCACCCTAGAAAGCGCTGGACTGACTTCCTTAATTGAAACTCTGCCTCAAAATGAGCGTTACACCTACAACTTTCAAGGTAACGCCCAAACCCTTGACCACGTTTTAGTTAGTAACAACTTGCTCAAAAAGCTGGATGGGTATGATGTTGTTCACATCAACTCAGAGTTTGCCGAGCAGGATAGCGATCATGACCCTAGTGTGGCTCGGTTTAATCTCTCTAGAAACAATGCTCCCACAGTAGTACAACCGATTGATGATCAAATCATTTCTACTGATAAACCCTTCTTTTTCAATGTCAGTAACAAATTTGCTGACATCGATCAAGGTGATACCCTTACCTACAGTGCTACAGGTTTGCCTGCGGGTTCTAGTATCGTTGCCAACACAGGTGTAGTATCCGGTATTATCTCCCAAACTGGGATTTTTGCAATCACAATCACCGCTACTGATGGTAAAGGCGGTAACGTTAGCGATACCTTTGACCTGACTGTTGCTAATAATAAAGCGACATCTGGCAACGACATTATCTTTATCGACCAACTTAGTGGTTTGAACATAGTCGATGCCTTAGCTGGGAGCGATCGCGTCATCGGCACTAATGCTAATGAAACGATCAATGGTGGCGCAGGCAATGATTACCTTGATGGCAAGGGAGGCAATGACATCCTCCGTGGAGGCGATGGCGATGACACAATCTTAGGCGGACTTGGCAGTGACAGGCTTTCTGGAGGCAAGGATAATGATCGCCTGATTGGTTGCGGGGGCGGCACAAGCGAAATTGACCAACTCAACGGCGATCAGGGTGAAGATACTTACGTCTTGGGTAATGCCAGTTCAGTTTTCTATGCCAGTTCCGGTAACGGTGACTATGCCTATATTGCCAGCTTTAAGAACAAGGACAAAATTGAACTCAAGGGAGTTGCTAGCGATTATTCACTAGGGTCTGCATCAGCCTTGTCTAGTAAAAATTCTGCTGTTGGTATTTTTACCAACAATGGAACAGAGTTAATTGCTGTTGTTGAGAATGGATTAAAGCTAAAGACAAATTTGGCAACCGATACTGGCTTTGTATTTGTTTAACGCATATTCAAGCGATCGCCCTCAAGTTTCCCTAAAAGGCGATCGCATAAATTTTTTGCCTAATGCATAGATGCATAACGTCTAACCACAGGGTAATTTTCTATCCCCCTTGCCCCTGCTCCCTGGTCACTGAGCGCAGCCGTACCCCTCCGGGGAAGCAAGCTACGCGCAGCGTCTCGTAGAGAAGTGTGCCCCCTGCCCCCTTACCTCTTTTTCAATAGACCTCTTGCAAAAAGCACTTTTGCAAGAGGGGGAAAAGGTTTTGGTTAAAGGGGAAGGGGACAATACAGAACTTTTTCCCCTTCCCCCTTGCCCTTTTCCCGACTTATGCAAGAAGTCTAATGTCTGGAATCTACCTCAGAACTAACCTATGACAAGCACAATTCGCTTTTCTCAGTTCAATGCTTCTTTAAATCGCAACGAAGAAGGTCAACTAGTAACCGACCTGTCTAACCCTGACAATGCTCAAGCAAAAGCTGTTGCAGAAATCATCCAGCGTAACAACCCGGATGTGCTGTTAATTAACGAATTTGACTACTCCCCGCAAGCAGTTCAGTTATTCAAGCAAAATTATCTTGCAGTCAGCCAAAATGGTGCAACTCCCGTAGACTACCCTTACTTTTACATTGCCCCTTCCAACACGGGTATTGCTTCTGGGTTTGACTTGAACAACAACGGTACAGCAGTTACAACCCCAGGCGCACCCGGATATGGCGATGATGCCTTTGGATTCGGTAATTTTCCTGGTCAATTTGGGATGTTGCTGCTGTCCAAATATCCCATTGACACAGCTAACGTCCGCACCTTCCAAAATTTTCTTTGGAAGGATATGCCCAATGCCTTGCTTCCCGATGATTCCACAACAGCACAGCCAAATGATTGGTATTCTGAGGAAGAACTGGAAGTTTTACGCCTCTCCTCCAAAAGTCATTGGGATATACCAATTCAGGTAAACGGTGAGACAATTCATATCCTCGCCAGCCACCCCACACCCCCAACCTTTGATGGCGCAGAAGACCGCAACGGTAAGCGCAACCACGACGAGATTCGCTTTTGGGCAGACTATATTACTCCTGGGAAAAGTAATTACATCTATGATGATGAGGGGAAAACAGGCGGGATTCCTGCTGGTTCAAGCTTTGTGATAGCGGGTGATCAAAATGCTGACCCGTTGGATGGTGATAGTTTTGACAACGCTATTCGGCAACTGTTGCAAAATCCCAATATTAATAATAATGTCATCCCTACTAGTCTTGGTGGCTCCCAACAAGCAGATTTGCAGGGTGGTGCAAACGCTAGCCAAAAGGGTAATCCTAGCTTTGACACCGCAGACTTTGCTGATACGGCTCCAGGCAACCTGCGGACTGATTATGTGCTACCGTCCGCTAACCTGACAATTGCAAACTCAGGAGTATTTTGGCCTCTGAATACTGACCCGACATTTCCCTTGGTAGGTACTTTTCCCTTCCCTAGTTCTGACCATCGCTTAGTGTTCGCAGATGTGCAAACTGGGCCAAATGAACCAGGTAAAACCATTCCTCGTGCAGGATTTCTGGAACAAACTACCTTTGCTACTGGCTTTATTCCTGCTGGCGTTGCGGGAACTGTGAATGGGGTACAGACTCCGGTGGGCGGATTATCTGGTATCACTTACGATGCTGTTAACAACCGCTACTACGTTATCTCAGACGATCGCTCCCAATTTGGCCCCGCCCGCTTCTATACTTTCACTGCTGATACTGGGGTGACTTTTACCAATGTCACACCTCTGAGAGATAGCAATAACAACTTATTTGAAACATTTAGTATTGACCCAGAAGGCATTGCTTTAACTAACAATGACACTGTTTTCATCTCTTCTGAAGGTGAAGTTAATCTTGATGCAGGTCGAGTTAGCGATCCCTTTATTAAGGAGTTTTCGCTGACAACGGGTCAAGAAATAAGATCGCTATTTGTCCCCAGCAAATTCCTACCAGTAATTGAAGATACCAACAACAACGGTATTGTCGATGCAGGCGATACGCAGACATCAGGTGTTTACAATAATTTGGGATTTGAAAGCCTCACCATCACACCTGACCAAAAAACCCTATTCACCGCTACCGAAAACGCACTTTCTCAAGATGGATTAAGGGCTTCGCTCACTAGTGGTAGCCGATCCCGGATTCTGCAATACAATCTGGCTAGTAGACAACCAGAAAAAGAATACCTTTATATTACGGATGCGATCGCTGATGTACCCAACCCTACCACAGGCTTTGCTGACAATGGTTTAGTAGATTTACTTGCGATCGATAACCGAGGAACCTTGCTGGCGGTAGAGCGTTCCTTTGCCCAAGGTGTAGGCAACACTATCAAAATCTACGAAGTTTCCTTGCAAGGATCAACAGATATTAGCTTCTACGATTCTCTCAATAATCTGAGTACTGAGCAACTAGCCACTATCCAACCCGCTCAAAAACGTCTGCTATTAAATTTAAATGATCTGGATTTGCCTAACGGTACAGATAACATCGAAGGCATAACCTTTGGCCCCAAATTAGCAGATGGTCGTCAGTCGATTGTACTGGTAAGTGATAACAACTTCAACCAGAGCCAATTTACCCAAATTCTTACGCTGGATGCAGACTTAGTTCCAACTGCTGCACCCACGGTAGAAACTCGTCCCGATTTGTTGGATGATGAAACACTCACAGTCGATCAACGTGCCGATGCTGATGATCCTGCCATCTATATTAATGCTACAAATTCTGCCGATAGCTTAGTATTAACCTCAGTCAAAAATGGCGGACTGCGGGTTTATGACTTGTCTGGTAATTTGTTAGAGACAGTTAATCCGGGTGGCATTCGCTACAACAACATTGATTTGCAATACGGTTTTAAATTAGGCAATCAGTCTGTTGATATTGCCGTAGCTAGCGATCGCCAAAATGATAAACTAGCAATCTTCAAAATTAACCCCAACCCCACTACTCCCAGTAACTACCTAGAAGACATCACCGACAGCAATATCGGAACCCTATTCCAAGGGCTACCTTTTGCAGAACCTTATTCCTTATCTTCGCGGAGTGCTTATGGGCTTACCCTGTACCGTAGTCCAACCACCAATGATTATTATGTCTTTGCCAATCGTCGAGAAACCGGAGATGTCGCTCAGTTTAAACTGATTGACAAAGGTAATAGCATTGGCATTGAACGAGTTCGAGAATTTACCGTACCAACAATTGAAGGACGCGATCCGCAAACAGAGGGTATGGTAGTAGACCAGGAAACTGGTTTCCTCTACATAGGCCAGGAAAATGTCGGTATTTGGAAGTTCCAAGCAGAACCGAACGGTGGCACAACTGGCAAGCTAATCGATCAAGTCAGAGATTTGGGCGGTAATTACCTCACCGATGACGTAGAAGGGCTAACCATTTATTACGGCAAAAATGGCACAGGTTACTTATTAGCATCCAGCCAAGGCGACAACACCTTTGTCGCTTACACCCGTGAAGGTAACAACGAATACGTGGGTAACTTTGCCGTCGGAAACAATGGCCCAATTGACAGCGTACAAGAGTCAGACGGTGCAGATGTAATTAACGTGCCACTTGGGGCTAACTTTCCATTTGGTTTATTTGTCACTCAAGATGGTTCCAATGAACCTGCCACAATAGCTATTGATGAAGGTGAAGAAGAAAATATCAGCTCTAACTTCAAGCTTGTACCTTGGGAAAATATTGCCAATGCCTTCCCCAATTCTCTAACTATTGACACCACTAGTTACGATCCACGTAATCCTGTTGCCCAACCCAAGCTGACCATCTATGAATTTGAAAACCTACCCAAGTTAGGAACAACCTCTGAAAATCAAGATATTTTATTAGGTGGTTTTTCTGGGTTATATTTCCAAGGGTTTGCAGCAAATGGCAACCTTAAGTTTGTCACCAACACAGACCGTGGCCCCAATGGAGAACCTGATGGTGTAAACAGACCATTTTTATTACCCGACTTCCAGCCAGAAATAGTCAGCTTTGAACTCAACCGCAGCACAGGTGAAATCAATATTACTAAGAGAACGGGGCTATTCCGCCAAGATGGGACAACGCCATTAACTGGATTGCCTAACCTGCAAGGAGTAGCAAATGGTTTAGCCTACACAGATGAAATTGCCGTTGACTTAGACAACAATATCCTAGCTAACGATCCTTTGGGTGCTGATTTAGAAGGAATTGTAATTGCAGAAAATGGAGATTACTGGCTGGTAGATGAATACCGTCCGGCAATTTATCACTTTGATGTTGATGGTAAATTAATTGACCGCTTTATTCCCCAAGGAACCGCCACAGCATCCGACCCAGATCAACCAGCCGGAACTTTTGGCACTGAGGTATTGCCAGAAGTTTATGCCCAACGCCGCAATAACCGAGGATTTGAAGCTGTCGCTCTGGAAGGTGATAAATTATACGCCTTTATTCAAAGTCCAATTGATAATCCAGATGTCGCCAATGATGCAACTTCTAAAGCTTCTCTCAACCTGCGAATTCTAGAGTTTGATATTGTTACCAAGCAGGTGACAGCAGAGTATTTATATCTCCTGGAAGGTCTGCCAGGAACCGATAAGATTGGCGATGCAGTATCTTTAGGTAACGGCAAATTTGCAGTAGTTGAGCGAGACGACAATGGTACATCTGCTGGCAATAAACTAATTTATCAAATTGATTTAGCCGGGGCAACCAACATCAATAACCCTGCTAACTTTACTTTGCCGGCTAATAAAACCATTGAACAACTGACCTCTGCGGAGTTAGCTACTGCCAATATTACCCCTGTCAACAAGAGTTTAATTGCTAATGCTGCTCAGTTGGGTTACACCGGAGTGGAAAAATTAGAAGGTCTAGCATTGGTAGCACCCAACACTCTAGCCTTGATTAATGACAACGATTTCAACGTTACAGGTAATACGGCTGCTGAAAAACTCGGTATTCTCGAATTACCCAATAACCTAACAGTTGTAGAACCTACTTTCCCGAACGGTTTTGGTTCTAGCAACAGCGATACTGTCAATCTTGAGCCAGGACAATTCTTTAATGCAGGTGACGGAGCAGATTTTGTAGAAGGTACTGAAGGTAACATAATCGAGGCTGGGAAAGGTGATGATACTGTAATTGCAGGGAGTGACTCTTCAGTATTTGGGGGAGAGGGTAACGATCAGATATTTATTGGTCAAAATGGCCCGACTAAAAATACCAATGCTGATGGTGGCAATGGTGATGATTTGATTGTCGTGGTAGAAGACAGTGGTAGTAATAATCTGTTTGGTGGGGCAGGTGATGATACCCTCAGAGTAATTGAAGGTTCTCGTCAATCATTATTCGGTGGCTCAGGCAATGATACCCTTAGCAGTGGCGGTAGCAACAACCGTCTCTACGGTGGTTCTGGAGATGACAAACTTTCCTCCAATATCAATGATTCGCTATTTAGTGGTGATGGTGATGATGTGCTATTTGCCGGCCAAGGAGGTAGTAATCGCCTGAGTGGTGGTGCTGGTGCTGATCAATTCTGGATTGCTAATGGTAGTCTGCCAATTAGTAATAACATCGTGACTGATTTTACAGTCGGGATTGACAAAATCGGGCTTGGCGGTGTTGGCGTAACTCAATTTTGTGGGCTAACGCTGTCGCAACAGGGTAATGACACTTTGGTGAAAAGAGGAAATACAGAGTTAGTTTCATTACTAGGAATTACCTCAACTAGCCTAACTGCAAATGACTTTGTTTTCTCTCCTAGCGTCGTGGCTTAGTTTGTTGCCTAGTGTTATCCCCAGGGAACTCAAAAAAATAAATTATTCCAAATTAAGCCACGTCTATCTTGAAACCTGTAGTTCTTCTCTGATGAAAAAGATTGCCCTCATCCCCCAACCCCTTCTCCCAGAGATGGGAGAAGGGGAGCTAGAATTTCAAAGTCCCTCTCCCATATCTGGGCTACGGTGTACACACAAGTCCTAAAAACCTAGCTTGATAAGACTTTCCTCGTT